>JBDNFV010000268.1:0-7887 GCA_041689635.1 Candidatus Nanopelagicales bacterium
AAGGACCAATCCGAGGTTGGTGGGAAAGTTGAATCAAGTTCCGAACGGGACACGTGGCGGCATGCAGTCGCCTTGGGTGCGGAGAACGTCGTGGAGCTTCCCATGGGCGGTTTTTGGTTAGCGGACGAATTGTCGGGGCTTGTCATACCGAGGCCAGCAACAGGGGTTTGCAGGAGCAACATCATTTGTGTGATTGGCGGGAGCGGCGGTGCGGGCGCCTCGACCTTTGCGGTAAATCTTGCTGCCGCCGCAGTCACCCAAGGCATGAGCTCGGTGGTGATCGACCTCGATCAGTTTGGCGGCGGGATTGATCTCTTACTTGGGGCCGAGGAAATCTCGGGAACCCGTTGGCCAGATATTGATCCCGGTGCGGGTCGTATTGCGGCCGAAACGCTGACGGCGGCGCTTCCACGCATCAACGGAGTGTCATTCCTCTCGCACAGTCGAACCGAGTCCGGTGAACTGGCTGCCTGCGTAGTCACCGCGGTTATCGACGCGGCACGACGCGCATTCGATGTCGTTGTTCTAGACCTCCCCCGAGGGCACAGCGAAGTAAATGCGTTACTTATTGGTCAGGCTCTGGTGACATGTGTGATCACCCGCAATCATGTTCGGGCCATCGCTGCCAGCATCGCGTTATCCCGATGGATTGAGGAACTCGGCGCGGTGGCCCGCTTTGTTCTGGTCAGTGATTCCAAGGGACTGGGGTTACCCGATGTAGCCGGCGCCTTGGGGGACCCGGAGGTGGTCGAAATTGCATTTATGCCCGGAATGACAACCCGGGCCGACGAAGGGGATCCCCCAGGAACCAACTCCGGTTACCGAGATGTCTGCAACGTATTACTGGGCGAGGTGCGCAACCAGCAGTCAAAAAGTGCAGCATGAATCAGGCACTGACGAATAGGGTGCGCAATCGTCTGATTGCCACCAACGCGGCAGCATCCCGCGTCCACGTTCTCGGCGCCTTGCGCGAGGAGGGTGTTGTCCTCAGTGAGGAATCAGTCGATGAACTCGCGCTGACACTTGAGCGTGAATTTAATGGCGCGGGAGTATTGCAACCATTACTCGAAGAGCCAGGCGTCACCGACGTTCTCGTCAACGGACCCAATTCAGTCTGGTGCGATCGTGGCCATGGGCTTGAATTAACCGGCATTGAGTTCACATCAGATCACGAAGTACGCCGATTGGCGCAACGTCTCGCCTCGAGCGCAGGTCGGCGACTAGATGACGCCGCACCCATGGTTGACGCGCAACTGCGCGATGGAACCCGTCTGCATTGCGTACTTTCACCGATTTCAACAGGTGGAACAAGCATTTCCCTACGAATACCGAGTGCCAAAACCTTTACGTTGGAATCGCTGATTTCGGCAGGCTCGATCAATGTGGAAGTTGCCGAATTACTTATTTCTATGATTCGTGGCCGGCTTGCATTTTTGGTTAGCGGGGGAACGGGATCCGGCAAGACGACGGTTTTGTCGGCCTTACTCGCACTGGTGAATCCGGCCCACCGAATCGTTATTGTGGAAGATTCATCTGAACTCAATCCTGCTCACCCGCATGTTGTTCGAATGCAAAGCCGGTTAGCCAACGTTGAAGGACAGGGCTTGATCTCGCTGCGTGACCTGGTGCGAACCTCACTGCGCATGCGTCCAGACCGGATAGTTGTCGGTGAAGTCCGTGGCCCCGAAGTCGTTGAGTTACTCACCGCCTTAAACACCGGTCATGAAGGTGGGTGCGGTACCGTGCATGCGAATAGTCCACAAGCTGTACCGGCGCGCCTAGCCGCATTGGGTCTCACTGCTGGGATAGAGCGAGAAGCCCTTCATGCACTCATTGGTTCAGGACTTGACGCGGTTATTCACCTGTCGCGTGTTAGCGGACGCAGATTTGTTGACGGAATTCACGTATTTGATGTCAGTGAGCAAGGTTTCGTTACCACTCGCGCCGCACTGACCAGGCAAGGCGATACATGGGTTAAAGAATCGGGTTGGCCCGAATTGGTACGCCGGTGTCACAGTGGTGTGGCGTGATCGTGTTCGCGGCCTGTGCTGCAGCATTGAGCGCTTGGCTTTTCATTCCTTTGCGGTCGCAAGGCCGCTTAGGTGTACTGGTGGCGCACGAATCCGGAATACGACAACCCAACGGTCGATTGGGTTCGTTCATGTCAATTGCTGAAAATTTTGGCAGTCGACGGCGTAGGGCAATGAGCGAACAGCGGGAGGGAACGCTCAGGGCCATCGCCGCACTCGTCGCCGAACTCAAAGCAGGACATTCCCCGGAAGCAGCACTGATTAATGTGGGACCGCAGTGTTGGCCATTCGCCTACCGCGCCGCAATCGCCCACGGTGACACCACTGAAGCGCTCAGCCGCGACTCACATCTTCGGCCCGAACTTCGAGCCTTGGCCGCGTGCTGGCAAGTCGGTCTGAATACCGGAGCAGGGCTAGCCTCGAGTATCGCTTCTCTGTACCTCGCCTTGCGAGCCCAACAAGAAACACGCGCACACCTTGAAGCGGAATTAGCCGGACCGCGCGCCACTGCGGTGACGCTTGGATTCTTGCCGGTCATTGGTATTGGCCTCGGGTACATCTTGGGTGCCGAACCTTTAACGTGGTTCTTCTCGAGCCTGTTCGGGTTCGCGACACTTCTGGTGGGTTCTGGGTTGACCCTGTTGGGTTTATGGTGGACATCGCGCATTGCCGGCGGTGTTGAGGCTATGTTGTGATTGCAGTCGCCGCGGTCTTGGCGGGCGTCAGCGTTTATCTTTTTATGAAGCCATTGCCGGCAAAGCGCAGACCGCACAACCGACTCTCCCGCGTTGTGGTTAGTGGATCCACGAATGAGTCTGCGCCAGCGAAGGCAACCTCACCCACAATTGTGAGATCGGTGGGGATCGGTGCAGGAGCGTTGCTGGGTTGGACCTTCAGTGGCATCATCGGATTATTTGTTGGCGCTGGAGCCGGCTTCTATGTAATTCGAATGCTGGGTAAGCGTGAGAATGCACCATCGGATGCGCAAGCGGTTGCCATGGTGCGGGACACCCCGGTGTTTATCGATCTACTCGCAGCAACCTTGGCTTCGGGTGCAACGATGCGCAGTTCCCTGTTGGCGGCAGCCGGGGCGATGGAGAATAGTCCGATTCACACTCGACTGGCACCCGTGTTAGCGGCAATTGAACTCGGTGCTGACCCACGGGATGCTTGGAGCACGTTGGTGAGTGAACCAACACTGGGCCAACTTGCCTTGAGCGTGATGCGTTCCTACGACTCGGGTGCTGGGCTTGAACCGGTCTTGGCGGGAATTGCCAGTGAGATGCGACGTGCATATGGCTTGCGAGTTGAGGTTGCTGCCCGCACCGCAGGGGTTAAAGCCGTGATCCCGCTGGCCGTCTGCTTTCTTCCAGGTTTTTTCGCGGTGGGTGTCGTACCAATTGTTGCCTCCCTCGCTGCATCCACAGGATTTCTGCCGGGGTGACCTGTCATCCACAGAATGCAGTTTGCATCTGTTTGCTTTTGTTCAAGTGTTCCAGACTCGCTCTGTTACCGAAAGTCGGGATACAGAGAGGTAGTAATGGAAACAAAATCCGCGAAAATCAGATCAGCGCTCAAGGACGATACCGGGCTTACCACCACAGAATATGCGGTTGGAACAATTGCGGTTGCGGGACTGAGTGGCGTTCTTCTCAAACTCTTGATCAGCGACAACGTTCGAGACTTGCTGTGGTCGGTCATCAAAGGCGCATTCTCACGGTTCTTTGGTTAAACGTGAAAACTCGGATATCAGGTTCCTTGGGCTGGTTGACCAGCCCAAGGAACCGCAACACAATGAGTGATGACCGGGGAATGGCAACCCTGGAGACCGCACTGATGATCCCAGTGCTGTTCCTCGTCACCTTCGTTTTCATGTCTGGAATCTCGCTGGGTGTGCAAACCCTTTCGCTCAGCGACGCAACACGTACGGCAGCCCGAGAGTTGGCGCGTGGGGCGAGTGAGGAATCGGTCCGGCAAATGTTCTCTTTCCACGAGCCCACGGCCTCATTACAGATCAGTTGGGATACCGACATGGTTTCCGTTGCATCCCTCAAGCCCGGAGAATTTGGCGTAAGTTTCATGGGGCTAACCCCTTTTGAATTGTTTCAGAGCCACACTGCCCCGCGGGAGTGGATCAATGCACAATGACGAAGGAACGACGACGGTGCTCACGCTGGCCCTCGGCTTCGTCATCTGTTGCGCAGGCCTGATCGCACTTCTCTTCATCCAATTGACACTGGCGCGGGCAACCTTGGGGAGTTATGCGGACCTGGCCGCGATTGCCGCAATTCAAACGGGTGGGGATCCGTGCGCGGCCGCAGCCCTGGTCAGCGCTCGCAACGGTGTTGAACTTTCCGTTTGCGATTTTGCTAGCGGGCAGGTGATTGTTGAAGTGCGAATGCCGGCACCAGAATTATTGGCTCGCTTTTCGCGTATTGACTCATTGGCGGTTAGTGCTCGAGCCGGTTACAAAGGAGTGAGAGAATTGTGATTGCTCCGGATTTGCTCAGTGGCTCATTGCCATTGCCGCATTTGGGTGACTGAATGCAACCCGGGCAGCCGAAGTCACAGGGGCAAGCCTGCACCGCTTCGCGGGTTGCGTTCATCCACTGCGACGCATTATCGAAACCGAATTCGGCGATTCCGGCTCCGCCAGCTAGTCCATCGTAGATAAATATTGTGATCTCACCGGTGTCCGGGTGCATCGGAGTTGAGACGCCACCAATATCCCAGCGGTCGCAACTCGCAAACAGTGGAAGCATGCCAATGCTGGCGTGCTCGGCTCCGTGAATTGCACCAGCGATATCGCAATCATCGACGGTCGAGCCGATCAGCGGGAAAGTCCACCACACGGCTTTGGTCTTGAGTGATCGCACCGGTAGGTCAAGTAGGACGGTGCCCAGGTTCTCACCGGTGAAATGTCGGCGGGCATATGAAACAGTTTGGGAAGTGACTTCAACATCACCGAAATGGATGCGCAGGCTGGGGGTGATCTCTGCTGATTTGACTTCGTTGATGACATGTATATCGCTGATATTGCGTGCAAAGGTGGTGTAGTCAACGGGTGTGGCTTCCACCAACGCAACGGCAGCGTCCAAGTCAAGTTCGTGCACAACAAATGTTTCACCCTGGTGGGTGTAGACCGCACCCTCGTGAACACTTTGGTGCGACGCCGCGTTATCAACATAACCGCACAGCCGTCCCGTTCCCATTTCTACGACTCGAATGGTTTCCCCACCGGTTCCGCGGAGGTCAGCCAGGGCGCTAGCAGCCTGCGGACTGGTCCAATACCAACCGGCGGGCCTTTTTCTCAGGAGCCCTTGGTCGACGAGAGTTTGTAGAACACTCGGTGCATTCGCCGGGAAAAACTCTAATAGATCCTCCGTTGTTAACGGGAGTTCTTGGGCAGCAGCGCAGAGATGCGGAGCCATCACGTATTCATTTGACGGATGTGAAATTGCGACCTCAACGTCGGAATCAAAGAAAGTTTCGGGGTGATGCAACACATAGGTATCGAGTGGATCCTCGCGCGCGATGAAAATGGCCAGCGCTTCCTCGCCGCTGCGCCCAGCACGTCCGACCTGCTGCCACAAAGACGCTTTAGTCCCTGGCCAACCTGCCGTAATGACAATGTCTAAACCAGTAATGTCGATCCCGAGTTCCAATGCGTTTGTAGCTGCCATCGCCCGAATTTTGCCCGAGCGCAGGCCGTGCTCTAATTCACGGCGTTCATGTGCAAGATAGCCGCCGCGATAGGCGCGAACCATGTGATCGAGCTCGACCGAGTCGAAGTCTTGCCCAAGCAACGTCTTGGTTTCCGCTGCCACGTACTCAACACCCCGCCGAGATCGAGCGAATGCAACGACCTGATTTCCGCTAGGAACAATCCGGGCCAGCAACCGTGCGCTCTCATCGAGTACCCCACGCCGAGTATCAGTATTAAGGATTGTGGGTGGTTGCCAAAATACGAAGGTCCGCTGAGGCACGGCGGCGGTGTTCACTCGAAAGGATGTAGCAGGTCGGCCAGTGAGCATGGCCAGACTCAACGTGGGGTTGCCCGAGGTTGCTGACGCCGCTAAAACTGTGGGAGATGCACCATATTTTTGGGCGATACGAAGTAGTCGTCGAATGATCATCGCTACATGCGCACCGAAGACACCTTTATAGATATGTGCTTCATCGATAATGACAAACCGTAGATGCCGAAAAAAGTGTGCCCAATATTTATGTCCTGGCAAAATTGAATAGTGGAGCATGTCTGGGTTGGTGAGTAAGTAATTTGCGTGTTTGCGCAACCACTGGCGATCCTCATGGGAGGTGTCACCGTCATACACCCCTGCTCGAAGGCCAGGTACCGCCCACGAGTTCAAAGTTTCGAGTTGATCAGCGGCAAGGGCTTTCGTTGGTGAAAGGTAAAGCGTCGTCCCACCACCGAGGGTCGCGGTGAGAGCAGGTGCGTTGAATGCAATTGTCTTCCCGGTTGCCGTTCCCGTTGCGAGAATTGAATCAACACCGTCGTGCCCACTCTGCGCGAAATCAATCTGGTGTTTCCACAGCGAATCGATGCCATCGTGCTCCAGCGAGACTTTCAGTTGGGGGGCAATCCAGCCTGGCCATGGACCGGTAATTCCGGGATTCTCGGGAATCACCCGCACGTGAACAATTTCTTCACCCGTGTCCGTGAGGGAATGAGGATCCAGCAGCATAGGCACATCTTGCCTTGGGCAGACGACAATGATTTCTTCTGCCAAGGTGGGACAATGGAAATCGTTGCCAGTACGGGGGTTGGTGACTCCGGAACCGACCTCAACGTTCTTACTTGCTCGGGAGACCTCGACCTAGAAACGGTTGACCAATTTAAACGCACGGTTCTCCCGCTACTCACCTTGGGTCAAGCGTCGATGGTGATTGATCTTGCCGGCGTCGGTTTTGTTGACTCAACCGGTTTGGGCGGCCTGATTGCAGCGCTGAAGCGGGCCCGCGAAGCCCAGATCGGACTCGATCTGGTGGTCAACACGGAACGGGTTTCGCGACTACTCACTCTCACCGGCGTTGACGTCCTTTTACCCATCTATGAAACTCGGCAATTAGCCTTGGCTTCGAATTAGTCACATTTTCTGGGCTTCCAAGTAATTCCAATCAGAAATCGATAGGCTCGCCACCAATGTTTAGGGGAGAGAGCTGGCGCGTGCGCGGGCGCCTCCACCTAGTTACCACTGTGCAATGCGCTGGTGTGAAAACCGCACTACTCAATGAGGAGACCAATGATTAGATTCGCAGATGTCACGTTGGAGGGGAGCAACCAAACAATTGTCCTCGCCGTGGCTGCCATCGCCATCGCAGCACTGTTTGTTGCAGCAGTTCTCGTGCGCCAAGTACTCAGCGCCGACCAGGGAACCGAGCGCATGCAGGAAATCGCTGGGGCAATCCAGGAGGGTGCATCCGCCTTTCTGAGCCGTCAATTCAAGACTCTGGCAGTTTTCGCAGTCATCGTTTTCTTCGTATTGTTCCTGCTGCCAGCCGATACAAATAACGAGCGAATCGGTCGGAGCATCTTCTTCCTCGTCGGAGCAGTGTTCTCCGGCGTCACCGGTTATATGGGAATGTGGCTCGCGGTCCGCGGAAACGTTCGCGTTGCAGCTGCCGCTAAAGACGGTACCGAGCAGAAAGCAATGAAAATTGCATTCCGCACCGGTGGCGTCGCCGGCATGTTCACCGTTGGACTGGGCCTCTTCGGCGCCGCCCTCGTAGTGCTCGTCTACAAAGGTGAGGCTCCTAAAGTTCTGGAAGGCTTCGGTTTCGGAGCGGCACTTCTCGCCATGTTCATGCGTGTCGGTGGCGGCATCTTCACCAAAGC
>JBDNFV010000269.1:0-1771 GCA_041689635.1 Candidatus Nanopelagicales bacterium
CGATCCCATTCGGGTGAACCGGGTGTGATGTCAAAGAGTGCGCGCAGGAAGTTTTCGGGTGAGGAGTTCTCGTCGAGTCGACGTGAGAGGTAGGCGATCGAAGCATCACGGTCTTCCTTGGCGACAACGGGCGAGTAAAGGAGGAGTTCACCAGCATCATTTCGCACCGCACGTGATTGTGGTGGTGCCATACCTTCCAGCATTTCAATCTCCATGATGTCGTGTGCGTCGAGTAAATCACGAATTGTTAGGGCCCAAGCAACTTCAAAAAGATTGTGACTGGCAATACCAAGACGCACGGCGCCCGGGTCTGCCTTCGCAAGTGCTGTATCCAGCATCGCTTTGTAGGAAGCATCAACATCATGTTTGGTCGGGTAGGGCGCTTGCGGCCAATCGTGCAGCTCTGCTTCGACCGATTCCATCGCCAGGTTCGCCCCTTTAACCAGCCGAATCTTGATTGGGGCCCCACCATCGCGAAAACGTTCGTTGGCCCAGTCAATGAGCGTGAGCAGTGCCTCATGACTATCAGGGATGTAAGCCTGCAAGACAATGCCGGCGCGCAGTTGCACAAATTCTGGCTTGGAGAGTACCTGCATGAATGACTCAACCGATAGTTCTAGGTCCCGGAACTCTTCCATGTCAAGGTTGACGAATGTAGGTGGCGTTGTTGACGCGGCCGCCCGGTACAGATCGGTGAGTCGCTCATCAATGCGCTCGAGTGATTCTTTTTTGGCGAGTACGTCAAGGTTCGCGCACACGGCCGAGATTTTCACCGACACGTAGTTGACATCGGGACGCAAAATTCGGCTGCGCACCGAGTCGGTTCGTTTCGTTGCTTCGTCATCACCCAAAATCGCTTCACCCAAAACGTTAATATTGAGATTGAAGCCATCTGCTTTTCTGCTCTTCATATATTTACTGAAAGCTGGGTCTTCCGACGGAAGAATTACCCCGGCGGTGTCTTTCGCGATTCGCCAGTTAACGGCTTTCTCGGTGATTCCCGGAATTAGGGGTGCAACTTTTCCTAGTGTTGCAAGACCAAAGCGATCAAACCAACCGAGGGATGCCGGCACCCCAACGGCGGTGAGATCATGCAACCTACGGGCTGAACGCTTGGCCTTTCGAATCCGTAGAACCTGATCGGTCAAATCTAGGAGTAGATCGCGGCCAGCCGAATCAGCGAGTAGCGTGGACAGCCGAGTCGCCGAGGCCGCCTCTTTGCGGGATGTGTCGGCCAAGGACGCTTCCAAAAGAGCCAATGCGCGTGCCTGGGCTAGGTCAATCAGTTCAGCGTCGCTGGGCAACTCGCTCACAGGTCTCATGCTCTCATTGAAGTGGTCAACACTAGCCGGTGTCTTGTGCAAGAGTACGCATGTGGATGTCGAATTAATACAAAACCAATCAGTGGTGCTGTTTCGGCAATTAGTTGACGGAGTACCCCAGGTCATGGGTTCGATCAAGGACCTAAAAGACCGCCACGTCTACGCCAACGAGGGGTTTTGTGCCCGACTAGGGCTTGAATCAAGCAAGGTATTAGGGCGGACCGTTCGAGAACTCTTCGGTGACGAACTCTCCGACTCGTATTTGGCTCAAGATGAATTGGTACTAAAGAAAAGCCGACCTCTTCAGAACCATTTAGAGCTGATCGTTCGGGCGGATGGCCAACTGGGTTGGCATGTCACGAGCAAGTCGGTGATCCGATCCGAAACAGGTGATCCGATCGGAATTGCGGTGTTATCCGTTGACCTGCATTCCCAAGTTAATAGCGCCC
>JBDNFV010000270.1:0-1390 GCA_041689635.1 Candidatus Nanopelagicales bacterium
CTCTCCAATGGTTTCACCCACATCTGGTGGACTATCGCGACGGTCGCCGGGTATGTCACGGCCTTCACACTGCTGGGAATTGCTATTAAAACGATTCCCCTGGGTCTTGCCTACGCCATGTGGGCTGGGCTGGGAACCGTTGTCGTCTTCCTGATTTCAATCTTCTTATTCAAGGCGGGTGCCCAACCCATTGCTTGGGTTGGTGTCGGCCTCGTCGCGATCGGAATCGTTTTCCTAAATCTTGGTAGTTCCTCCCACGCCTGATTCTTTGGGGAGCGCCCTCGCTCGAAACACGGGAATATCTCGCTCAATGTTGCGCTCATACATTTGGTAGGAGGACCAAGTCTCACCGAGGGCCGCATAGATGCGCGCTGCCGCTTCGCCCCTTACCTCAATGAATTCCGCTTCACTCACCTCGCCATCAATCTCAATCCGACCTTGATCATGTGCTCGGACGTTAAACACCCAACCGGGGATTTTCTCTTGACCGGCATTGGATCCGGCAATTCCCCAGCCACCGGAATCAGCAACTGCAAGCAGCGGGGTCTTGCGCCATTCACCACTCTTACGCCCAAGGGTGGTGATCCAGATGACCTGCGCGCCACCGGGGAAACGGCGGCCCAGTTTGCCGCGGCTCAACGTGTGGATCGCGCGATGTATCGCCGTTGTTGTGCGCAGCGCGCTCCCCCACAGTCGGTCGTAACTCTTGGAACCCACTTTCAACTATCAAATAATTCATGGGCGAGGGAATCAATTGCGGTGGCAAGTTCAAAGTCAAGTGAGGTGACACCGCCAGCGGAATGTGTACTCACGGCGAATGACACCTTGTTCCAGCGAATATCAATGTCTGGGTGGTGATCAATTTTTTCTGCGATCACCGCAACCGAATTCACTAGATCGATAGCAACAACGAAACTCGGTGCCGTAAATTGCGAACACAATCCACTTACAGAACCGGACCAGTTCTGGTTTCGTTCAAGAAAGGATTGAATCTCTGATTGCGTTGCGAGTGGTGGCATGCGTCAAGAACCTATGCTGCCATTGGCCAACAGCAAAGCCCATAGAGAAATGGGAAGCCCAATGTCATAAATCAAAATAACTGTGTTACCGGGGGTGTAATTTTTTTCTTTCACAATCTCGACAACGTGCTGTGCAGCGGCCAGCAACAGGAAGAAACTGATCACAATCGACAACACGATCCAGGCATCGGCTCCCATCCCCGAAGCGACGAGTCCGGCAACACCAAGCCCCCAAGAGACAAAACCAATTTCTTTTTGGAAACCATTGGATACCCAACCAATGTTCTTGGCGGTCGACTTGGCAAGGAAGGTGTGCATGAACCCGCTCGTGATGAACATGATGCCGGCGGGCAAGAAAAACATCCAGGCCA
>JBDNFV010000271.1:0-13234 GCA_041689635.1 Candidatus Nanopelagicales bacterium
CCCGCGATTACCGTGGGTGAAATATAGAAACCTCGCTGACCTTGTCGAGCGCCACCGGCCACGACTTTGGCATGTTTAGGTGCGCGCTCAATGAAGCCCAGCACTCGTTCCATGTGGCCCTCATTATTTACCGGAGGGACAAGACCATCGCCGGTTGGTCCGTCGGCAAAAGTCGTTGACAGTGCTGCCGCCTGTTCAGACATGGCTGAAACAAAGTCTTCATAAATTCGGGGAGCAACCAGCATTCGAGTCGCCGCCGTGCAGTCTTGTCCTGCATTGAAAAATCCGGCAACGGCGAGCCATTCGGTGGCGGCAGCTATGTCGGCGTCGTCAAAAACAACGACCGGTGCTTTACCGCCGAGTTCCAGGTGCACGCGCTTTACGTCGAGTGCTGCGGAGGTGGCAACCTGCATTCCCGCTCGAACGGAGCCGGTAATGGACACCATCTGCGGTGTTTTGTGCTCGACCAGTGCCTTACCGGTGGTTCGGTCACCGCACACCACATTGAACACACCGTCAGGGAGTGCACCGGATTGGGCAATTAGTTCTGCCATTTTCAAGGTAGACGCTGGGGTGGTGTCACTGGGCTTAAGAACAACGGTATTTCCCGCAGCGATAGCCGGGAAAAACTTCCAAACAGCCATCATCATCGGGTAATTCCACGGTGTGACTTGGCCAATGACGCCAATGGGCTCTCGGCGTACCATCGAGGTAAACCCGGTCGCGTACTCGCCGGCTGCCTTGCCCTCCAGCACGCGGGCTGCACCCGCAAAAAACCTAATTTGGTCAATCATCGGTGGAATTTCTTCGGTCATGGTGACCGGGATGGGCTTGCCGGTGTTTTCGCTTTCAACCGCGACGAGCTCTTCGGCGTGTTCCTCAAATGTCTGTGCAATCTTGAGCAGGGCTTGCTGACGCTCCGATGGTGTGGAGTTCTTCCACGACAAAAAGGCGTCCGCCGCAACCGCGTAGGCGCGGTCAATGTCAGTTGCATCAGAAATTGGTGCGCTGGCAAAAACTTCACCGGTTGACGGGTTAACCAGTTCACTCGCGACTCCGTTGTGGGTGTCAACGAATTCTCCGCCCACAAAATTTCTTAATACTCGGGTCATATTTTCCTCCAGTTAGGGACTACTTGCACCGTAGCGTAAATTGCCCGTTTTCACTTGATTTTTACAAATATATTTGCGGTTTTCGTCGTTTAAACGCCGAATTAATGCGAAAAGACTTGATTTTTAATGGGATTACGGGCAAGGTGAGCACATGGCTCGAAAATCTGCACCACTTGATGACGCATCCCGCGCCATTATCGAGCAACTTCAGCAAGATGGTCGACGGCCATATGCCACGATCGGTAAGGCTGTGGGTTTATCCGAAGCCGCCGTTCGGCAACGGGTCCAAAAATTACACGACCAAGGGGTCATGCAGATCGTGGCGGTCACCGATCCGGTTCAAGTCGGTTTTCTGCGTTCGGCAATGATCGCAATAAAAGTTCACGGTGATGTGGAGGCGGTATCCAGACACATTGAACAACTACCAGAGATTTCCTATCTCGTTGTCGTAACCGGGAAGTACGACCTTTTGGCCGAATGCGTGGCCGAGGACGACGAGCATCTTCTCAAGGTTACAAATTCAGAGATCAGAAATATCCCTGGCGTTGTCTCAACGGAAACATTCGTTTATCTCGGCCTTCGCAAACAAACCTACAATTGGGGAACCAAATGACAACCACACCGCAAAACGTCACCGACTCTGGATCGAATCAACTCGCTGACAAAGCTCGTGATCATCTCTGGATGCATTTCACTCGGCACTCGACCTATTACGACGGCGGTCACGTCCCGATCATCACTAAAGGTCAAGGCGCCTATATTTGGGATGATCAGGGAAATAAATATTTTGATGGACTCTCGGGACTATTCGTTGTGCAAGCCGGGCACGGGCGTCGAGAACTGGCCCAGGCTGCCGCAAAGCAAGCCGAAGAACTTGCGTTTTTCCCGATTTGGTCCTACGCCCACCCCAATGCAATTCTGCTCGCTGAGCGTCTAGCCCACTTAGCGCCGGGTGATTTAAACCGGGTGTTCTTCACGTCCGGCGGTGGTGAAGCCGTTGAAAGCGCTTGGAAACTTGCCAAGCAATATTTCAAGTTGACCGGAAAACCCACCAAAACCAAGGTAATCAGTCGCGCGGTCGCCTACCACGGTACGCCGCAGGGAGCATTGAGCATTACCGGCATTCCCGACGCCAAGATCCCATTTGAACCGCTCGTTCCCGGTGGGGTGAAGGTACCGAACACAAACTTTTACCGCGCCCCCGAGGAGTATCGAGGGGATGAAAAAGCATTCGGGTTGTGGGCCGCCAATCGCATCGCCGAAGCAATTGAGTTTGAAGGCGCCGACAGCGTTGCCGCCGTTTTTGTTGAGCCGGTTCAAAACTCGGGTGGCTGCTTCCCGCCTCCCCCCGGTTATCTGGAACGCGTTCGCGAAATCTGCGATGAATACGACGTGCTTATGGTCGCCGACGAGACTATTACCGCTTTCGGTCGGATCGGCGACTATTTCGCGATGAACCGGTTCGGCGTCACGCCCGACATCATTACGTGTGCCAAAGGATTGACATCGGGTTACTCACCGCTGGGAGCAATGATTGCCAGCGACCGGCTCTTTGAACCGTTTCGGCACGGCACGACCTCATTCCTGCACGGTTACACCTGGGGTGGTCATCCCGTTTCGGCAGCCGTTGCCATGGAAAACCTTGATATTTTTGAGCGCGAAGGCCTGAACCAAAATGTGCTCGAAAATGAAGGGAACTTTCGTCGCACCTTGGAGAAACTGAGCGACATCCCGATCGTCGGCGATGTCCGCGGCGCCGGCTACTTTTATGGGATTGAACTGGTTAAGGACAAGAAAACCCGCGAGACGTTCAACTCCGACGAGTGCGAGCGACTCTTGCGCGGATTCCTGTCGAAGGCACTCTTTGCCAATGGTCTGTACTGCCGCGCCGACGACCGTGGCGACCCGGTAATCCAGCTCGCTCCCCCGCTCACCATCGGACAGAAAGAGTTCGACGAGATTGAGGGCATCCTGCGAACCGTGCTGACCCAAGCCCTCGAAGTTTTGTAGGAGTAAGCACGTGGCGAATAGCGCGAAGAGTTCGCGGACCACGGTTAAACGTCTACCGCAAAAAGCTCGGACAGATGTTGAAACACTGTACGCGGTTCTTGATTCCGGTCTACTCGCACACGTCGGTGTCGTGGATCACGGGCAACCCATTGTTATCCCCGTGGGTTACGCCCGTGATCGTGACACGTTACTTATTCACGGCTCGTCGGCTTCCCGATTGTTCAAACTCTTGGATTCGGGTGTACCGGCATGTATCACGGTGACTTTGCTCGACGGGCTCGTCTTAGCGCGGAGCTTGTTCGAGTCGAGTATGAATTACCGTTGCGTCATGGTGTTCGGTAACGCCACCCGGCTGCACGGTCAAGCAGAAGTAGACGCATTGCACGTCATCACCGAGCATTTAATGCCCGGTCGTTGGGAAGATGCTCGACAACCCAACGCCAAAGAACTGAAGGCGACCATGACTTTTTCTCTGCCGCTTGATGAATACTCCATCAAGGTGAGTGAGGGGCCACCCGAGGACCTCGATGAAGACTTAGAGAGTGAAGCCGGCAAAGCAATCTGGGCCGGACACATTCCCGTCATTGAAAGATTGGGCACCCCTATTCCCGACCTATATGTCCCACTCGAGACTCCTCTTCCCGCGTATCTCGCGACATGGGCCCGCTAAGACCATGAACACCAGCCTGTGGTGCGAGCAAGCATCCACCCCGCAACCACTTTTCACCGGACGACTTGAATCTGATCTCACCGTTGATCTTGTGATCGTTGGTGGCGGTTTCACCGGGCTGTGGACCGCGTACTACGCGAATCAACTCGATCCCAGTTTGAGCATTGCCATTATCGAATCCGAGTTTGTTGGCTTTGGGGCGAGTGGCCGAAATGGTGGCTGGGTGTCTGCCCTTTTCCCCGCCCACTTCACCGCCCTTGCTCGGGCGTCTTCACGGGAAGCTGCTCGCCGGATGCATCAGGCGATGGTTCGAAACATCAGTGACATCGGCCAGGTGGCCCACACGCATGGCTGGCACATTGATTGGGCGCACAGTGGCACCGTTGTTGCTGCCCGAAATAATGTCCAGAATGAACGGGCTCTGGCAGATGTTCAAGAATTTTCGGACTGGGGCTTTGCCAACGATTTGGTGTACCTCAATGCCAGTGACACACGGGATCGACTCAACGCAACCGATATTGTTGGGGGGAGCTTCACCCCCCATTGTGCCGCGATTAATCCATATAAATTGGTGCAAGAACTTGCTAACTTTTTGGATGCACGTGGCATCTCGATTTTTTCCGGGACACCGGCTCTGCGCATTGATCCTGGAATGGTGGTCACCCCACGTGCAAACGTTCGGGCGAAGAATGTTATTCGAGCGACCGAGGGCTACACCAAAACATTGCACGCTGAGAAACGTTCGGTGGCGCCCGTATATTCGTTGATGGTGGCAACAGAACAACTCCCTGAAAGCACTTGGGATGCCATCGGGCTTCGTGAACGTGAAACTTTTTCGGACTACCGCAACTTGATTATTTATGGTCAACGGACCGCGGACAATCGGATCGCTTTCGGTGGTCGTGGCGCGCCCTATCATTTTAATTCAAAAATTTCACCGCTCCAAGATCTCAATCCGGGGGTCCACACCGAACTTCGCAACACCCTCACCCAGATGTTTCCGATTCTGCAGGGAGTTCACTACACCCATGCTTGGGGTGGTCCACTCGGTATCGCCCGCGATTGGTGGGCAAGCTGCAACTACGACCCGCACACCGGGCTTGGTTCAAGTGGAGGATACGTGGGTGATGGAGTGGGTACCGCCCATCTGGGTGGAAAGACGCTCGCGCATCTGATTACCCGAACCGAATCAGAACTCACCACCTTGCCGTGGGTGAACCACAACTCGCGTAAATGGGAACCCGAACCACTCCGGTGGATCGGTGCCAACCTCGGACTTCAGGTGATGCAGCGGGCCGACACCCACGAACAAAATACCGGGAAAGCCTCACGCGGTGCTATTTACATGAATCGACTGTTGGGCCATTAATGATCGTGGGCGATGTCGCAGCAACCACACCCGTGCGGGCAATAATTACGTCAGCGCAATGCGGCATCAGTTTTGGAAAAGCGCCCTGAAATCGCAGCCCTAAATTGGATACAATCCAAAGCATTGGATACATTTATGGTAGGCTTCCCTGATGCGTACCGGACCCCTCGAATTATTTGCCCTCAACCATCACTCAAGTGAAGAGGATCGGGCGATCGCAGCCGTTGTTAAAGACTATGTCGACACCAATATCAAGCCCTATGTTGCCGATTGGTTCGAGGAGGGCAACATCCCGGCTAGGGAACTCGCCCGCGACTTTGGTTCCCTCGGAGTTCTCGGCATGCACCTTGAGGGCTATGGGTGCGCCGGTACCAGCGCCACCGCTTACGGCCTCGCCGTCTTAGAACTCGAAGCAGGCGACTCGGGAATTCGCTCCCTGGTCAGTGTTCAAGGCTCCCTCGCCATGTTTGCCATTCATGAGTTTGGCACCGAAGAACAAAAAGTGGCTTGGCTCCCCGGGATGGCGACGGGTGAAATTGTTGGATGCTTCGGACTCACCGAAGCCGACTTTGGGTCAAACCCGCAAGGAATGCTCACCCACGCTAAGCGGGACGGTGAGGACTGGATTCTCAACGGTTCAAAAATGTGGATCACTAACGGTAGCGTTGCCGATGTAGCCGTTGTGTGGGCCCAAACCGACGACGGAATTCATGGTTTCATTGTTCCCACGAAAACTCCCGGGTTTGTTGCCAACACGATTCATAAAAAGATGTCACTCCGCGCATCGGTGACGAGTGAACTGGTATTCACCGACGTCCGGCTTCCCGCAGACTCAATACTCCCTGGCGTTAAGGGTCTGCGCGGACCGCTGAGTTGCCTCAACGAAGCCCGGTTCGGAATAGCTTTCGGCGCTTTGGGTGCTGCGAGAGACTGTCTGGAAACGGCGATCGACTACTCCGTCAATCGGGTTCAATTTGACCGACCGATTGCGGGTTACCAGCTCACCCAAAAAAAATTAGCCGACATGACCCTGGAACTCGGTAAAGGCATGCTGTTGGCTTTGCACCTGAGCCACCTCAAAGACACTGTCGGAGTGACACCGGAACAGATTTCATTGGGCAAGCTCAACAACGCTCGTGAAGCACTCACAATTGCGCGGGAGTGTCGAAGTATTCTGGGTGGAAACGGAATCACCCTTGAGTATCCGATTATTCGACACATGAACAATCTGGAGTCCGTCTTCACCTACGAGGGAACAAACGAAATGCACACCTTGGTTATTGGAAATGCACTCACCGGTCTAGCAGCATTTAAATAACACCCATGCCAGGTGCACTTGATGGAATAGTTGTCGCTGACTTTTCGCGGGTTCTCGCGGGACCCTATGCCAGCATGCTTCTCGGCGATTTTGGCGCCACCGTCATAAAAGTTGAGCAGCCCGGTCACGGCGACGACACTCGCACCTGGGGCCCCCCTTTCACCCCCGACGGTAAATCGACCTATTTCGAGTCGGTAAACCGTAATAAACGCTCGATTGCCTTAGACCTTAAGGACTCCAAGGATCTCGGTCGGGCGCATAAGTTAGCGGCCCAAGCCGATGTTGTCATCGAGAATTTCCGGGTAGGTTCCTTAACCAAATTCAATTTGGATTATCTGAGTGTGATGTCCACCAACCCGAAAGTCGTCTATTGCTCGATTAGCGGATTTGGCAGTAAGGAGGGTAAGGACTTGCCCGGGTACGACCTGTTGATTCAAGCTATGGGTGGACTCATGAGCATCACCGGGATTGATCAGCCCACCAAGGTGGGTGTGGCGCTGGTTGATGTGTTAGCCGGCTTACACGCGAGCAACGCGATCATGGCCGCACTGATTGAACGAGGGGAATCAGGAAGCGGCCAACAATTGGAAATTAATTTACTCTCCGTATTACTGTCATCCATGGTCAACCAGAGCAGTGCTTATGTTCTGGGCGGGATAACTCCAGGCCTTCTGGGCAACGCCCACCCCAGCATCGCACCCTATGAAGTCTTTGAGTGCTCGGACCGATCAATTGTGATTGCTGTGGGCAATGACACCCAATTCGCTCAACTGTGTTCAGCCTTAGACATTCCCGATATCGCAGCCGACCCCAGATACGCAACAAATGCGGATCGAGTCGCCAGCCGGACACTCCTGCGCATCGAATTAAACCGGGCCCTCGGTTCGGCTACCGCAGACCATTGGTATCACGAACTGAACCAGCGAGGGGTACCCTGCGGGCCGATCAACTCAATTCCACAAGCATTTGAATTAGCCGAACGACTTGGCCTTGAACCCGTACATGAAACCATGATCGCTAACCCGGTTACCTTGCGCCGGACCCCCGTCACATATCGCTTGCTCCCCCCAGAGCTGGGTGCATCAACCGATGACGTTGTGGCGCAGTTTGGGTTGGACGACTAACGCGTATCAACTAGCCCGCGTTCTTTTGAGCGTCCTTTTTATTTGACAGTGATCGTTTGGCGGCACTGGCAAAAACTCGAACCACCACTCCAATAAAGACGAGGTTGAGAACCATCTGCGCCATGGCTACCCCACGTGCTTGAACCGTGTTGGGTGCGATATCTCCGAAACCGACGGTCGCCAAGACGGTGAGCGCAAAATACATCGCACTAAACGGCGTCAGCACCTCGGTGAAAGCAGCGGGATCTGCCAGCGAAATCCCTACATAAATATTTGCAAAAATTGCCAAGAGTAAAATCCCAGTGGAGAGCATGGCTTCGGCTGCTCGAATGTTTGGAAATTGTGATTTTCGCACTGCCTGCAACTGTCTCAAGAAAAAAAAGATGTACATTGCCGTCACAATGAGCAGGCCCGTAATAACACCAAACGCCCGCACATTTGGATCATCGGGCAACCAGCTCAGCAAAAAAACAACCACGACGATTAACAGAACCGTTCGAGCGACCACGCCGGTGAGTTCTCGCACCAGTTCCTTCCTGTTCGACGCCACCCGTGCCGAGATCTGCGAGTCAAAAGTCATGGCATCTGTACTACCCTTCTAGTCCAATGCGGCTAATTGTCCACATGCCCCGTCAATTTCACTGCCCCGAGTGTCCCGCACCGTGACCTGAATCCCGGCATCTTTAAGAATCCTAACGAAGGCGCGTTCATCTTCGGGGCGCGACGCTGTCCATTTCGATCCTGGTGTTGGGTTAAGCGGGATCAGGTTGACGTGCACCAACTTGCCTTTCAATCGATCGGCGAGTAACGTGGCGCGCCCTCGCTGATCGTTGATGTCTTTGATTAACGCGTACTCGATACTGACCCGGCGTTTGGTGACATCGGCGTATTCCCAGGCGGCGTCAAGAACTTCTTCGACGGACCAACGCGTATTGATCGGCACGAGCGTGTCCCGCAATTCGTTATCGGGTGCATGGAGTGACACGGCTAAGGTCAGGGGCAGCCCTTCGGTTGCCAGTTGCCGGATTCGAGGAACCACTCCTACCGTTGACATGGTCACCCCGCGCGCACTCACGCCCAACCCGGCCGGGCTGGGGTCAACAATTCGATGAACGGCCCCCATGACCGCGTTGTAGTTGGCCATGGGTTCACCCATGCCCATGAACACAATATTGGAAACTCGACCCGGTCCGCCAGCAATCTCATTTCGCGCCATCGACTGGGCGCCGGCGAGTACCTGACCGAATATTTCTGCGGTCGAAAGATTACGAGTCAAGCCAGCCTGACCCGTTGCGCAGAAGGGACAATTCATCCCACAACCAGCCTGCGAGGAAATGCAAATAGTCACCCGCGACGGGTATCGCATCAGAACACTCTCAACTAATGACTTGTCATGCAGTCGCCAGAGGGTTTTAACGGTTTCACCGTTATCGCACTCAATTGAGCGCACCGGCTCAAGGAGATTGGGAAAAAGTTCACCCTGAATGCGTGGCTTCTCCGATTCCGGAACGTCACTCCAACCCGCAATATCGGTTTCCAAATGTTCAAAGACATGCCGTGAAATCTGGTCGGCGCGAAACCCGGGCAGGCCCATGGCCGTGATTGCTTCTTTGCGTTCGGAGACACTCAAGTCAAGGAAATGCTTGGGAGGCTTCCCTTTTTTTGGGGACTCGAAAATCAATTCACCTGGTTTTGGCACTAGACACCCGATCCTAGAAATACGCTAAAGATAACCCACGACACAAATGCGTTCGGGATGAGTGAATCCAGCCGGTCCATGATTCCACCGTGACCAGGGACAATCGTCCCCATGTCCTTCACCCCGAGATCGCGTTTGATCGCGCTTTCAATAAAGTCCCCCCCGGTAGCACCGAGTGTCATGACGAGTCCCGCGATCAGGCCTTGCCACCATGGGGCATCGAAAATAACGATAAATGCAATAATTCCCACGATCGACTGCAGTGCAACCGAACCTATTAATCCCTCCCACGATTTCTTTGGACTGATCGCAGGGGCGATTGGGTGTTTCCCGAAGAAGACCCCGACGGCGTAACCACCAATGTCGTTGGAGACGGTCAGCAGTACAAAGACAAGAACTCGCTCAGGGCCGTTATCCGCAGCCAGCGTCAACATTAAAAAGGCTGCCATAAACGGTAGGTAGACAACCAACATCATGGACACGCTGATATCAGCAACGAAACCTTCAAAGCCGCGTCGAAGACGCCAGATCATGACGGCGAGCAAGGAAATTCCAGCAACGGCTAATTGGGCCTCAAAACCCCAGATGTAGGCGACACTCGGAATTGCCACCGTTGCTAGATAAACCGGAGTGCGGGCAACATGGACGCCCTGCGAACGCAGGACGGATACGAATTCATGTACCGCAACCAATAGTGCAGCGATGGCAAGAACGCCAAATAACCATTTAATGGTGAACAGTGACACAATCACCAAAATGGCAAGGACGACCGCTGACGCAATGGCGGCGGGAAGGTTGCGGCCCGCCTTGGCTCTGTTCTTATCACCCATGGATTAGACCTCGAGCAGTTCTGCTTCTTTGTTCTTCAGTATTTCATCAATGTGCTCGGTGTGTTTATGGGTAACGTCATCGAGGCTTTTTTCGGCGCGACGGATGTCATCTTCACCTGCAGTGCCATCCTTTTGCATCGATTCCAGCGTATCTTTCGCATTTCGGCGGATATTGCGGATTGAGATCTTTGCGTCTTCACCCTTGGTGCGAGCCAATTTGATGTATTCCTTTCTGCGCTCCTCTGTCAACAGCGGAAGGACCACTCGAATCACGTTTCCATCAGTTGATGGATTAACTCCGAGGTCACTGTCACGTAGCGCCTTTTCAATTCCGGCAGCGGCACCCTTGTCGTAGGGGGTGATCAGGATCATGCGGGCTTCAGGAGTGAGAAAGGACGCCAGTTGATTCAATGGCGTCAACGTCCCGTAGTAATCAACAAAAATTTTGCTGAACATGGCGGGGGTGGCTCGCCCAGTTCGAATCGTGCTGAAATCTTCCCGGGCCACGGAAATCGCTTTGTCCATTTTTTCAGTGGCTTCCAGCAACACGACGTCGATATCTTCGCTCATTTCGAATCCCTTCCCAAGTGCACAGACTCAGTTGCTAATAAGTGTTCCGATTGCCTCACCGCGTACGGCACGGGCAATATTTCCTTCATGTAATAAATTAAAAACTACGATCGGCAGGTCATTGTCTTGACACAGACTAATCGCAGTGGCGTCGGCCACCTTTAATCCCTGCGCCAGAACCTGAGCCGGTGTCAACTGGTCGAACTTGACGGCTTGCGGATTGGTTCGAGGATCACTGTCATAAACACCGTCAACACCTTTGGCCATGAGCACAACTTCGGCGCCGATTTCCAGTGCTCGTTGCGCCGCCGTGGTGTCGGTGGAAAAATAAGGCTGACCAAGTCCGGCACCAAAAATTACCAGCCGTCCTTTCTCCAGATGCCGGATCGCTCGACGCGGCACATATGGCTCGGCCACCTGTCCCATGGTGATTGCCGTTTGGACCCTCGTATCAATTCCGGCTTTTTCGCAGAAGTCTTGGAGCGCCAGACAATTCATAACGGTACCGAGCATGCCCATGTAGTCGGCTCGAGCACGTTCCATCCCACGTTCGGAGAGCTCAGCGCCACGGAAGTAGTTACCCCCACCGATCACCACGGCAACCTCAACACCGGAGGCGACAACAGCCTCAATTTGGCGGGCGATTGAACCCACCACGTCGGGGTCAACACCGAGGGAACCCTGCCCGGCGAATGCCTCGCCACTGAGTTTAAGGAGCACCCGTTTCCAGCCGCCCTCGGGCGCTGTCGGCCACAGGTCAATCGTGCCTTCAAGGGTTGATTGAATCGACGCCGAAGGCTCTTTCACGCTGCGTCTCCTTTATTTCCGATGGGTCTGCTACTGGCCTGGCTCAAATCGGGCGAAGCTGGTAACGGTCGTTCCTGCATCAGCGAGAACCTGGGCTACCGTCTTTTTATTGTCGGTCACACTTGGCTGCTCTAATAGAACAACATCTTTGTAGTAGGAATTAACCCGACCCTCAACGATTTTTGGCATCGCCGCTTCGGGCTTACCCTCTTCTTTTGCCGCCTCTGAAGCGATCCGACGCTCATTTTCCACCGTCTCTGCCGGAACATCTTCGCGATGCAGGTACAGAGGTCGCATGGCTGCGATCTGCATTGCGACACCACGAGCGGCGGCTTCATCGCCTTGATAGGAAACAAGTACCCCGACCTGCGGGGGTAGGTCGGAGGCGCGTTTATGCAAATAGAGTGCGATGGGTGTTTCCAGAACGCTCACACGTCCAAGCTCTACCTTTTCACCAATAACACCTGCCAGATTGTTGATTGCACTCTCCGCGGTGCCCCCACCGGCTAATTCCACGGCCAAAAGACCTTGGGCATCTGCAACCTGACTGGCGTTGGCCGCTGCAGCTAGTTGATCTGCAAGAGTCAAGAAGTCAGCACTTTTTGCCACAAAGTCGGTCTCGCACAATAACTCAATGAGTGCATTACCTTCCGAGGCGACGATTCCGTTTGATGTGGTGCGTTCAGCCCCACGCTTGGCAGCCTTTGCCGCACCGGAAATTCGCAATGCTTCGATCGCCTTATCAAAATCTCCGTCAGAGTCAACGAGTGCTTTCTTGCATTCCATCATTCCTGCGGAAGTTGCTTCGCGCAAACGCTTGACCTCGGCAGCGCTAATACTTGACATGTTCTTGGGTGTCCTTTTCTTGATACATTTGTGAACGGTGTCGTAGACTCGGCAAATTTAGTTTTCGGTGGGTGGTGTGACCGTCTCGGGCGCATCAGCCGCGTCAACCGCTTCATCCGCTACCGCGAGTTCCACGACGGCAACCACTTCAGGTACTACAACGGGCTCTGAGCCGGCGAGTAATTCGCGTTCCCATTCGGCCAAAGGCTCAACAACTTCGGCGCTGGCTCCACCGGCACGAATCATCAGTCCTTCGGCAACCGCATCAGCGATGACCCGGGTGAGAAGTGCTACCGCGCGGATTGCGTCGTCATTTCCCGGGATCGGGTAATCCACGACGTCAGGATCGCAATTGGTGTCCAGCATCGCGATGACGGGGATTTTCAATTTGTGGGCCTCGCCCACAGCGATGTGCTCCTTGTTAGTGTCCACAATCCACACGGCGCTGGGGATTTTCACCATGTCGCGGATGCCGCCGAGGACATTTTCCAACTTGACTTTTTCACGGCGAAGAACAAGAAGTTCTTTTTTGGTGAGGTTCGATCCGGCCACGTCGTCAAAGTCAATGACTTCAAGTTCCTTCAGACGCTGGAGACGCATGTGCACCGTCTGGAAGTTAGTGAGCATGCCACCGAGCCAACGGTGGTTGACGTAGGGCATTCCCACGCGGGTGGCCTGGTCGGCAATTGCTTCCTGGGCCTGTTTTTTGGTCCCGATGAACATGATGCTGCCGCCGTGGGCAACTGTCTGCTTGACGTATTCGTAGGCGTTGTCAATGTAAGACAGCGACTGCTGCAGATCAATAATGTAGATGCCATTGCGCTCGGTAAAAATGAAGCGCTTCATTTTGGGGTTCCATCGGCGGGTCTGGTGCCCGAA
>JBDNFV010000272.1:0-2013 GCA_041689635.1 Candidatus Nanopelagicales bacterium
ATCGGGTCAACACCTGAAATCCCTAATAAGTAATTCACCAAGCACCCAGCACCCGAACCACGTGCGGCAACCCGCACTCCCTTTTCCTTGACCATGTCAACAACATGGGCGACGGTAAGGAAATAGCCGGAAAACCCTAATTGGGTGATGGTCCGCATCTCGGCTTCTAGCCGGTGGGATGCAATGGATCGGTCATGCGCGTGTGAGTAACGCTGTGGCAATTGATCTTCACATCGACGCAGGAGAATGTGATTTGCTTCGCGTTCTGGTTCGGCGACCGGACGATTCAAAAGGACGTCAAGTTCGGGAACAAACACGTCACCTAAACCAAGATCGCGCACCGGATCTAATGCGCAATATTCGGCTAAATGTTGAGTATCACGCAATAATTTCTGCACATCGCGTTGGCCAGCCTGCTGGCAAATTTCCCGGGCAACGTGGTGCATTTGTTCTGCATCTTTCAAAAACCCTTGCGGACTATTTCCGATTACATGGCGTGAGTCTAAGGGAACTAAAAGCCGAGCGGAGTCCAGCAGGTCAGCAACTTTTGCTTGCTCGGGAGCGATGTAACGAACAGCGTTTGTTAACACGACGGGTAGCGATACTTCACGTGACCAGGACATTAGCCTGGCAGCTTTCGCAGTCGATAAACCGGACTTCGATTTTTCCAAGTGGGAAGTAACCGCAATACCAAGATAACGATCAAAAATTGCCCGCCATGGCCGAAGTAGTGCATCAGCGTGGTGTGATCTTCCAGTGAGTAACGCCCGCCCGACTTCTGAATCTGCGGTGAGCAAGGCAACTATCCCGGTGTGATGTTGGGCTAATGCATTCCAGGAAAGCACTGGATCTCCACGTTGTTCATGGGCTGCTGAGACCAACCGACACAGCGAAGCCCAACCTGGTGCTCCGGTAGCTAGCAGAATCACTCGCGGCTTTGTTTCATCAATCCACTGGCCACCGTGCGCGGGAGTTCTGCGAACACCACTACCCGCGATTACTTTCGCCTCGGTCTGGTCAACGGCAAGGTCTACCCCGAGTACCGGGGAGATTCCATTGCGCATACAGGCTCGAGCCCACTGGACCGCGCCGTAGAGTCCATTACGGTCGGTGAGGCCAATAATTTTTTGTCCAAGGGCAGCGGCGTGATCAACAAGTGCGTCGGGTCGGGATACCCCGTACTGCAGTGAGTAACCCGATGCAACGTGTAAATGGGCAAACGAATCCGGTGAGACCCCCACGACAACTCGCTCAGCTCACGCGCAAAAGTTGAGAAGGTGAATCAGAGCCACAGGTTTCTAAAGACAGGCGCCCTTGTACGAGTGCATCAAGGGATGCTGCGACTTCAAAGATGAATCGCTCTGAGTCACGGACTAGGTCGTCGGCCTCTCGTGCGGTAACGCACGGAATACCTGCTTGTGCCGATGCGCGTTTCCTCGCGCCCGCGGCAAAGAAAATTGCCCACTCACCAAATTCAGGCGCAATCTCGGTTAAGACGTCCCAGGCACTACGAATGCGCTGCCGCCTAGGGCCTCTTGGGCCTAGGTTTACTTGGGCACGTGCGGCAAGAACTGCCGCAGCGGCGCGTAGCGCGCCGAGATGCGCTGCTGCATAACGTTCATGTGGGGTATGCGCGGCCACGGCTTCCCGCAAACTTTCCTGGGCGCAATGCAGTAGCTCCAGCGCTGGGCGCCGGGTGAACTTTCCGACCATGTGCAGATCCTTTCGGGCTAACCGACAAAACGCTGGCGTCTAAAGGACACCGACTTCTCTCGACCCACCCGCACACAATCCAGTCACCGGGGCCGGGGTCGAATCGACCCCGGTGACTGTGATCATGTGGTGGTACTAACTGATCCAACCCGCGCCTAGCCGCGAATCCGGGCCCGGGAGGCAGTTCGAACAGATTCAATCGAACACCTGTTCGAACAGATCTAACGATAGACCCGGTCACTGACATTCGTCAACCCCACCCCAAAACTCTTCCCCGGACCTCCCCAAATCCCTCTATGC
>JBDNFV010000273.1:0-19152 GCA_041689635.1 Candidatus Nanopelagicales bacterium
CATGGTCTTCGTGGGTGAACCGGCATCGCAACAGGACTCCGATTATCGGCTCCGCACCAATATTAGGTTGCTCGGAGACCTGCTCGGTCACACTTTGGTCCGCCAGGAGGGACCGGAGTTACTGCATCTCGTCGAGGAAGTCCGAAGACTGATCCGAGAGGAACCCGAAGTCGCCGCCCAAAAATTGAGAGAACTCGATCTCGAACGTGCCACCCTGCTAGCTCGTTCTTTCTCAATTTATTTTGATCTGGCTAATATCGCCGAACAGGTGGAACGTACCCACGACGTTTTAGACGCTTATGTCGCCTCAGGGTCACCACTTTCCAAAGTGGTTAAGGAAGCCCTCTCCCCAGAGTCGCGAACGCGCTATACCCGGGAGCAGGTTGCCCAGATCGCGCGCGACATGTCGGTCCGCCCAGTATTTACCGCGCATCCCACCGAAGCCGCCCGTCGATCCGTGTTGATCAAGTTACGCAAAATCGCAGATTCCTTAATGGATGTCCGGGTTTCGGATACAACCCGAACCGCCCGGCTCGCTGAACTCATCGACCTATTGTGGCAAACCGATGAATTAAGATTGGAAAAACCACAGGTTCTTGACGAGGCACGCAATGCTTTGTATTACATGAATGACCTGACCCGTGGACCACTCGGTGAAGTTCTCCATGACTTGGCAATTGCTTTCGATGAACTAGGGGTAGAACTCCCGGCAGATTCCCGCCCGATCAGTTTCGGTTCGTGGATCGGTGGAGACCGCGATGGTAACCCTTTCGTCACTCCTGACATCACCGCCCAAGTTGTCGCCTTCCTTCGGGAGAATGCACTCACCGATTTACTCCCCCACATTGATTCACTGATCGAGGACCTTTCTATTTCTGAACGAATTGCGGGCTCCTCGACCGAACTCTGGGATTCGATCAATAGTGATCTCGAAGTACTCCCAGAGTTTGATAAACGCTACTTGCGACTCAACGCTGAAGAACCGATTCGCATTAAACTCACAATTATCCGACTGCGACTTCACTTAACCCATGACCGCCTGGTCAGTAAGTCTCTGCCCACCGTCGGTCGCGACTACGCCAGCACCCAAGAAATACTCAATGACCTGTTCCTGATCAGACGCGACCTACTCGCACATAAAGGTGAACTCATTGCCCATGGTGAAATAGAGCAGGTCATTCGGGTCGTGGCAAGTGTGGGTTTGCCGTTAGCCACCCTCGATATTCGCGAACACTCCGAAAAATTCCAATGGGCTATCGCGCAATTGATTTCCCGGCTCAATAACGCTTCACCGGAGGAGTATTTGGAGCTAGGCACCACCCAGCGATTCGATTTATTAGCAACAGAATTGCAATCCCAGCGGCCACTAGCACCCAATCCGCCGCCGCTTGATGACGCGGGTTTGACAACTTTTAATACCCTAGTTGTCGCGCGAGATATCGTCCTTGAATTTGGTAACCGTGCACTCGAATCAATAATTATTTCGATGACAAAGGGAGCCGACGATGTCCTTGCGGCGGTCGTCCTCGGCCGCGAGGCGGGACTGGTAAATACAGACTCTGGCGAGTCGCTCGTTGGATTTGTACCTTTGCTTGAAACGGTTGCCGAACTGCATAGCGCAGGAGAGATCGTCGACGTGCTGCTATCGGATCCTACGTACCGAAAAATTGTCACTTCCCGTGGAGATCGACAGGAAGTCATGCTTGGGTACTCCGATTCAAATAAAGATGCCGGAATTACCACTTCACAATGGGAGATCCACTTGGCCCAGCGCAGATTGCGCGATGTCGCGGCCAAGCACAACGTTTCCTTGCGACTATTTCACGGGCGAGGTGGGACTGTCGGTCGGGGTGGCGGACCCACCTACGAGGCGATCATGTCCCAACCGTGGGGTGTGCTTTCAGGTCAAATTAAAATCACCGAGCAGGGCGAAGTCATCTCGGACAAATATCTACTCCCGGTTCTGGCCCGCGACAATCTTGAACAAATGGCGGCAGCGGTACTCGATGCTTCTTTGCTACACCAAACCTCTCGACAATCAACAACCGAATTAAGCCGCTGGGATGAAGTAATGCGCGTTGCCTCATCCAATGCCCAAGAAAAATACCGGTCACTCATAGAAGATCCCAACTTGCCGCGATACTTCGCACTTTCCACACCCGTTGGGGAACTTGGGGCAATGCATTTTGGCTCACGGCCCTCACGGCGTCCTGATACCGCCGACGGGATTGATGGACTGCGCGCAATCCCATGGGTATTCGGTTGGACCCAGTCCCGCCAAGTAGTTCCTGGTTGGTTCGGCGTGGGAACCGGATTACAGGCCGCATTGGCCGCTGGGCTGGGCGGTGAACTTGCCCGGATGTACCAAGAGTGGTACTTCTTTCGAAATTTTATTTCCAATGTGGAGATGACACTTGCCAAAACCGATCTCAACGTTGCCGCGCAATATGTTGATCGACTCGTACCCCAGGAACTTCATTACATTTTCGACAACATCACGTCCGAGTATCACTTGAGTGTAGAGCGATTACTGGCGATTACCGGAGAAAAGGGTTTGTTGACCAGCAATCCTTCGCTGGCTCGCACATTGGCCACGCGGGATACCTATTTGCTTCCGCTACACAATTTACAAGTTTCACTGCTCGAGCGATCTCGCGGTAACCCGGAAAATGAAGGGCTTACTCGTGCACTGAGTTTGACAATTAATGGAATTGCAACGGGACTACGCAATACCGGTTAGTCGGTTGCCGGCGCCGGTCCGGTGCCACGACAAGAGAAACCAGATGGTCGGCCTTAAAATACGGGGACTGATCGGACAGTGAAACAGCGTTCAATACCCGGGGCACGTTGCTTGGCGAAGCACTCATCCGCCGCTTTAGAGAACCAGAAGCATGCGGAAATTTCCCAACGTGTTTGGCTTCACCCGCTCGAGTCCCAGGAACTCAGCAACTCCTTCGTCGTAGGACTGCAGCATTTGCTCATAGACGTCGTGCCCAATCGGTGTGTTATCAATTTCTAAGAAACCGTGGTGTCCAAAAAACTCTTTTCGAAATGTGAGACAAAAAACTCTTTTGGTTCCGAGCATGCGCGCTCGTTCCAAAAGATGTTCGAGTAACTGGGACCCAATACCTTCATGGGCGCGATCCGGAACGACCGCGAGGGTGCGAACTTCAGCCAAGTCTTCCCACATCACGTGGAGGGCGCCACATCCGACCACCCGCTCACCGTCACTTGCCACTAAAAATTCTTGAATGTCCTCAAAAATTGTTACGGTTGCTTTGGACAGCAAGCTCCCATCGGTTGAATACGAGTCAATAAGACTCCTGATTTCCCGGACATCGGTTGTCCGGGCCGCCCTAATCGTGATCATTGATCCCGCTCCGGTTTCACGAGTGGGAAAAGGATCGTTTCCCGGATACCATGCCCGGTCAGGGCCATGAGTAGCCGGTCGACCCCCATGCCAACCCCACCGCTGGGTGGCATTCCGTATTCGAGTGCCCGCAAGAAATCCTCATCCAGTGGCATTGCCTCGGCATCACCCTGCGCACCAAGAGATGCTTGTTCAACCAGACGTTCGCGTTGGATGACCGGGTCAACCAATTCGGAATAACCCGTTGCTAATTCAAAACCGTCCACGTACAGGTCCCATTTCTCAACGACCCCAGAACGTGACCGATGATCACGAGTCAAGGGTGAGGTGTCAACGGGAAAATGCATAACAAATGTGGGACCGGTAAATGTTGGAATTACGTGGTGCTCAAAAAGTTCTTCGACTAACTTTCCGTTAACCCACATGGGGGCATATGTGATGCCGGCCGCCGTGCACAAGGCTTCTAATGCTGTTCGTGACGTTTCAGGTGTTACCTCTTGGCCGACAGCTTGAGACAGCGAGCCATAAAGATCAAGCTGCGGCCAGATGCCCGAAAGATCATGTTCGCTGCCATCATGGTGCCTGACGGTCATTGAGCCGGCGACCGCTTGCGCAGCCTCTTGGATTAGCTCGCGAGTGACGGACGCCATGTCTTGGTAGTCCGCGAATGCTTGATAAAATTCGAGCATTGCGAATTCCGGTGAATGGGTTGAGTCGGCGCCTTCATTGCGAAAATTTCTATTGATCTCAAACACGCGGTCGAAACCACCCACCACTGCGCGCTTCAAGAAAAGCTCGGGTGCGATTCGCAAATAAAGATCTATCCCAAAAGCATTTGACCGGGTTATGAAGGGTCGAGCCGTGGCACCTCCCGGTTGGGTTTGCAACATTGGTGTTTCAATTTCAAGATACTCACGATTGGAGAGTGATGTGCGCAGTGCTAATACGGTCTTTACCCGTGTCCGAGCCATAACCTGCGCCTCAGGACGCATAATCAGGTCTACATAGCGCTGGCGCACGCGAGACTCTTCATTCATTTCTTTGTGAGCCACGGGCAAAGGACGTAGCGACTTTGACGCCATACTCCACGAGTCCGCCAAGACAGAAAGTTCACCACGCTTAGATGTAATTACTTCCCCGCGCACAAAGATGTGGTCACCAAGATCAACGAGTGCTTTCCAGTCCGCAAGATTCTCTTCGCCGACGTGACCGAGGGAAACCATTGCTTGAATCGTTTCACCGCTTCCCGCGGCGATAGTGGCGAAGGCCAATTTCCCGGCATTGCGGCTGAAAATCACCCGACCGGCAATTCCAACGCTCACCCCGGTTGACACTTCCGCATCTAAATGGCCGTACTGCTCGCGCAGTTGCGCAATGGAAGCCGTGATGGGAAGTGACACCGGGTAGGCCGATAAACCCCGGTCCAGAATCACTTGACGCTTATCCCGCCGAATCTGGACCTGTTGCGGTACATCTAACTCATCACTCACAGTCGCTAAGGCTATTAGCAGCACGTCACCCTCAAACTTGGACCTAGACTCGAGGCGTGAGCCTTTCGCATCCGCTATATCAACCCAGCCCGATCAAGGGTGTGCTTTTTGATTTTCATTCAACCCTGGTTGACCAAGGAAGCAGCGAGTTGTGGTTAGAAATTGCTTGCCAAAACCTCCGGCTTGATCCACTCGATTACGCCGAAATAGTGCCTTCGTTGAACTCAATCGTTGAATTTGCTCGCATTGAAGATCCAAACCATGAGCGGGATCTCAGCAAGGTGGCACATGTGGAAATTTTTACCCGGCTGTTGTGCGACTTCACCGAAGAACCACTCGCCCGATCCCTTTACTCGAGCATGACGCGGTCCTGGGTGGTTTATCAGGACACCCTCCCGGTGCTCGATGCGCTCCGAGAGCAGGGAATCACCACCGCGATCGTTTCAAACTTCGCCTTGGACCTCAACGAGATTCTGACTCGTTTGGGAATCGAAGACCGCGTTGATCGGGTATTTACTTCTGCCGATCTCGGTTACGTTAAACCGAATCCGGAGATATTTCTGGCCGTTTGCCAAGCAATCGGCATTGGACCGGAAGATCTGCTGATGGTCGGGGATAACGCAATCGATGACGGTGGAGCCGGTGCGGTGGGAATGCGGACCTTGATTCTGCCACGGACCTCCGGACCAATTCATGGTCTGGCCACCGTACTGGGAGTGATTGCTGGATCTCAAGCCCTTGATTCATAGTTCAGGCTAGGACTGATTTTTTTCAAAAAGTAGCGCCAAACCCAGCAGGGTGAGGTCCGGTTCGTGATGGGTAATCGTCCGCGACTGCGCAACAACTATTTGGCTTAGACCTCCGGTTGCGATCACCCCGGTGACCGGACCTATTTCTGTGATAATTCGTTCAACTAATCCGTCAACCTGACCGGCGAATCCGAAGACCGCACCTGATTGAAGCGCCTCCACCGTATTCTTCCCGATCACCGACCGGGGTGCCACGAGTTCAACTTGACGAAGTTGCGCTGCCCGTTGCGCGAGGGCTTCAATTGAAATTTCGATTCCAGGTGCCAAAGCGCCACCAAGGAATTCACCCTTCGCCGAGACGACGTCAAGGTTGGTCGACGTTCCAAAATCAACAACAATGCAGGGACCGCCATAAAGGTGATGCGCCGCGAGGGTGTTGACAATGCGATCCGCCCCAACTTCTTTCGGGTTGTCGGTGAGGATGGGCACACCGGTCTTGATTCCAGGTTCAACAATCACCACGGGGATATTTGCGTAGTAACGCTCGATCATGAGTCGCATCTGGTGGAGAACCGCTGGGACCGTGCTGCACAAGGCGACACCGGTAACGCTGGGTTCATTGTCCAAAAGTCCACGGTATTTCAGGGCAAGTTCGTCGGCGGTTTGAGCCGCATCCGTGTTAATCCGCCACGATTTATGGAGTGCCTGTCCTGCATAGAGCCCAATCACGGTGTTCGTATTTCCGACGTCAATCGCGAGCAACATTAGACGGACTCCATCCGAAGGTCGGCACCAATATCAAGAATCGGAGCAGAGTGTGTGATCGCCCCAACCGCAACGTAGTCAACCCCGGTCGTCGCGATTGCCGCGGCCTGATCACGGGTAAATCCGCCAGACGCTTCCAATTTGGCGCGGCCGTTATTAACTAACACCGCACTTCTTAGTTCTTCGATTGTGAAATTATCGAGAAGGACAAGATCGGCCCCAACTTTGAGCACTTGCTCGAGTTGATCCAATGAGTCAACCTCAGCCTCCACCGGCACATGGGGGAAACGAGCCTTTATCAATTCATACGCTTGGGCAACTCCGCCGGCAGCAATTACGTGGTTGTCCTTGATCAATGCAGCGTCTGAGAGGTTCATCCGGTGATTGTGGCCCCCGCCGCACCGAACCGCGTACTTTTCCAGTGTTCGTAAGCCAGGGGTCGTCTTGCGCGTGTCGCGGACTTTGGTCCCGGAATCACCCAAGGCAACGACCCACATCCTCGTTGCCGTTGCTATCGCGCTGAGATGGCTCAGTAGGTTCAAGGCGGGGCGCTCCCCCTGCAGCAGCACTCGTGTCGGTCCCGTTATCGAAAGAATAACCGTTCCTACCGCCACATTTTCGCCGTCTCTTACCCGCGCCTGAATCTGGACTGAAGCTCCACCCAGAATTGCGAATACGGAAGCGGCAACCGCAATCCCGGCGATTGTGCCAGGTGCTCGAGCCACCAAGTCTAAGGTTGATAATTGATCGACCGGGATAGTTGCGATGGAGGTCACGTCCCCGCTTTCATCACTGTCCTCATGCAAAGCGCGCAACACAACCTCAGAGACATCGAGTGGGTTCAACCCACCTGCAATCAATTGGTTTGCGAGTTCCTTTTTTATTTTATGCGACTGCATCACGTCCCTATTCCAGTTGTCGTCGTGTTCAACTCACCGTTGGGTGAACGGTGTGAAACTAGCCGAACCTCAAAATCGGTGCTCCGATCGGGGTAGTCCTCGCGCCAATGCGAACCTCTCGTCTCTTGACGAGCCAAGGCATTCGTTGATAAAACCTGCGAGACCATAAATAGGTTGGCGGTCTCCCAATCCTCCGTACACGCTCGAGCGCCCGCGCGCTCGATACTTCCAAGCCAATTCTGCGCGTGCGTGAGTGATGATTCACTTCTCAGCACACCCGCATTTCGGTCCATCACACTTTGCATATCGCGTCGGATCCGGTGTGGAATTAGAAATGAATCTTGCGGGGAATCCACCACGAAGGTTTTGCGTTCTAGAAGATCTGAGTCAATCGCACTTATGATTCGCCGGGAATACACCAAGCCTTCCAACAATGAATTGGACGCCAGTCGATTGGCTCCGTGGACACCGGTGCAAGCGACCTCACCCGCCGCATACAGTCCGGGGATTCCCGTTCGACCAAAAAGATCTGTTACGACTCCACCAGAAACGTAATGCTGGGCCGGACCCACCGGTATCAGGTCGGTGACCGGGTCGATTCCGCGCGATCGCGCACTCGCCAAAATGGTTGGGAATCGGCGTACCCAGGTATCGGCGCCCAACATGCGTCCGTCAAGCCAGACGTGAGCGGAGCCGAATGCTCGCATGACCTTCATTATTTCAATTGCGACAATGTCGCGTGGTGCCAAATCACCAAGTTCATGAATTGAATCCATGAACGGCTGCAGATCTGGATTAAGGAGTCGGGCTCCTTCGCCCCGCACCGCTTCACTGACGAGCGGTTGTTGCCCTTGAGCAAGTGGCCCCAACCACAAAACCGTTGGGTGGAACTGCACGAACTCAATGTCGGCAACCCGCGCGCCAGCTCGCAACGCGAGTGCGATTCCATCACCTGTTGACACGTATGGATTTGTCGTTTGACCAAACACTTGACCAAAACCGCCCGTTGTCAAAATGACTGCCGGCGCAAGTGCTGCGCCAGTGCCATCTCGCTGACCCGAACCCATAACGTGCAGGGTCACCCCCTGCGCCGCGCCACTTTCATCTGTCAATAGATCCAGCGCAAGCGCGTTTTCAACGATTTCAATACCCGGGTCATTGAGCACCGCAGAAACCAATGCTCGTGAAATTTCAGCACCGGTCGCGTCCCCACCGGCGTGCGCGATGCGGTCACGGTGATGTCCGCCTTCTCTGGTGAGAGAGATTTCACCGCTGGGGTCGAGGTCAAAATTTGCGCCCAGGGTGATCAAATCTCGCACCGCTTGTGGGCCTTCGGTAACGAGCACCTCAACAGCTTGTGGGTTACACAGTCCAGCGCCGGCGGTGATGGTGTCGTCTCGGTGTTCTGAGGGTGAGTCATCTTCGGCCAACGCCGCCGCAATCCCACCCTGTGCCCAACGGGTTGACCCTTCATCTATTTGGGCTTTTGTCAGGATCACCACACGTCGACCCGTCCGACGGGCGTGCAGCGCTGCGGACAACCCCGCTACACCGGATCCGATCACGATGACGTCGGCTTCAATCTGCCAACCGGGGGAGTCAGAAGTCAGCCAGCGTGGAATGTGGACGGGAATCACGGGGTTTTTCCTTTCGCTGATGGCACATTGTCAATTAAACGGGTGGACCCGAGCACGCCTGCGAAAAGTAATCTGCCATCCGGATCAATATCAGCGCCGGCGAGTTCACGGGAGAGGTCACCACTCATGGCGACCAAATACGATGTTTGGATGTCACCGGATAAAACAGCACGTGCGGCAGCCAATTGTGCGTTGACATTTCCCTGAACGTCCTGGGCCGCAAAGAGCGCGCGGGAGATTGATGCGGCCTCAAGTCGTTGCGCGGGGTTGAGAAAAACGTTTCGGGAACTCATCGCTAGCCCATCGGACTCACGACGCGATTGCACCCCTATGACTGTAACGGGGATGTTGAGTTGTCGCACCATCTGTGAAATCAGCATCAACTGTTGGTAGTCCTTCTCCCCAAAGAAGGTGACGCTTGGTCGCGTGAGATTGAAAAGTTTCGCGACTACGGTGAGAACGCCAGCGAAATGTCCGGGTCGATCCGCACCCTCTAAAACCGAACCCAACGGCCCGGGTTGCACGCTGATATTTTGCCGCGAGTTGGTTCCTTCCGGGAACATGTCATTCACGCTGGGCGCGAATACAACGTCAACACCACTTGCTTCGCACTTTGCAAAATCGCTCTCCAATGATTGGGGGTATTCCGATACGTCCGCTGCGCTCCCAAACTGGGTCGGATTTACAAAGATTGACATCACGACTTCACCGTCTGGACCCACCGCCGCTCGGGCCGCGTCAACAAGATCAAGGTGTCCTTGATGCAGTGAACCCATGGTTGGCACGAAAGCCCGAAGAACGCCACTATCCCCCTCCAGTTCGCTGCCCACGTGGATCAGCTTGGTCATGTGTTCTCACCCAGTTCAATGAGAAGGTCGGCGGCCTGATCGATCGAAAGTAAACCTGCTCCAAGGGCCCGATCCGTGGCTAACCGGGCGAGCGCGCGATACGCGCTCTGAGAACTTGGTCGTTCACGTAACGCGTCGAGATGTTTGCGAATCACGTCAGCGTCACCGCGGGCAACCGGACCGGTGAGACCCTTGTCGCCCAGCCGCAAGGCGTTATCAAGGGATGCACTGAGCAGTGGCGCGAGCAAACGCTGCGGACTTTCCATACCTGATTCCGCCAACAGGGACACCGCTTCATTGACCAAAACGATGAGATAATTTGAACTGAGGACCATTGCGGCGTGATAAATTGCCCTCGACTCCTCCGGGACCCAGACCGGCTCACCACCCATTTCAACCACGAGTGCTTCCGCTACGGGTCGAAGCATCTCGGTGGTGGTAACTCCAAAAGGCGTGTCAACCAAGCGGGCCAGGTCAACACTGGTTCCGGTAAAAGTCATGGCGGGGTGAATGGCCATGGGTGATACTTGTGGGGCCGAATCAAAAACGGAAATCCCGTACGTGCCAGAAGTGTGGGCAACAAATTGTCCGGGAACAAATACGTCACTGGAGGAAAATCCACGAATCAGGTCGGGGAGAACGCTGTCGGGAACGGCCAAAATCACCAATTCGGACCCGGCAACAACCTGGTCTGCGGCTTTGATTGGCACACCTGCAAGCAGCGCTTCAGCCCGAAGTCGGGACAAGTCTGAGACCGCGCTGACACCAACGCAATTGTGGCCGGCCAGCCGAAGTGAGGCACCCAAGACGGCGCCGACGCGCCCAGCGCTGACTACCCCGATGCGCAAACGCGGAGGCGAGTCCATGTCAAAAGCCTATGGGTGACTAACGTCGTGTCCCATGTCCCCATACATTCCTTGGATCAATGCTTGGGAGTCCGCAGCTTTCGGACCAAGCAGCTTTTATGGTGAGTTCGGCTCGAAGGAAACCAATCCTGATCAACACTTTCGAACCGCTGTTCAATCGGATCCGGATTTGGCAGGGGACCTGTTTCCCTTTCTGCTTAAGGCATACGATTTTTGTGGTTCACCCACGCGGTTTTTGATCCTTGATGTCGGTGGATCCGACGGGGCACTGATAAGAAACCTGCAACCTTTCATCGCCGAAGAAGGACTCCCGTGGAAAACGCAGATTTACGATGTATCCAGTGGTGACGTGCGAAAAATCCCCATCCGTGAGAACTTCGGCGTTGTTATTGCCCACGAACTTTTGGCTGACATCCCCACCACCGTTGTCGAATTCGACGAAGACCTCACGCCGCGCATAGTTCTGGTTGACCCGGAAACAGGGCACGAGCAGTTGGGCGACACCATTTCGCGCTCAGAACTGGAATGGCTGGAAAAATGGTGGCCGCAGACCTCCCCTTTGGCTCGACGCGAACTGGGAATCACTCGTGATCACACCTGGGTTAAATTGGTCAATATTTTTGGTGAAGGTCGGGCGATTGCCATCGACTACTCACACTCACTTGACCAACGAACCCAGGGATTATTCGATGCTGGAACTTTGACCGGATATCAACGTGGCAGTTCTGTTCGCCCCGTTCCCAATGGCGAAATCAACATTGCGGCTCATGTGGCATTGGACTCTTGTGCAAGCGCCGCAGCGGGATCGCGGCCGGATATCAGTACCACCTCGATAGTGGAATCCAATCCTGGCGTCAACGACTTTCGGTGGCTCATCCAAGACTTTGGAACTCGTTCATGAGATGGTGCTCGAGGGCGTAAAGTCATTGCCGGTGTTAACCTCCTCCCGAAAACGACATCATGACCGGGATTGAACCTCGAATTGGATTTATGCACCGTTCACATCCGTTAGGAATGCACTCACCTGAGCGTGCTCCTTGGATTCGCGTGCTCCTAGCCGAGTTCACCCAACGTACGCGCGGACAAGCGGTTGTGACACCTGATGTTGCGATGTCATTTGGCACCAACGGACCGGCTGCCGAGGCCAACGCTATGTCGCGATGAGAATACCTACTCGCGTTTTTCGGCATTAATTGATCACGTCAAACTCAGTACTGATTTAATCGAAAGAATCGTGCCACATCTTGAAGCCACGGTACGGGCGCTGGTCAGTGTGGTTCTTCCCAAAGTGGTGCGAGCACCGGAAGGAAATTCCTACAGTTGGGCACACGGACCCACTGGCATTAATCGCCGGAATCTCCTGAATGCCGGTGACACGACCCCGTAGCGACTGAAACTGCGATCGGCTTCATTTATTAATTTCCAAGCACCTGTTCCCACCTCGGCGGGTCACCGCCTTGATCAATTACCTACCGCAATCAGCAGCGTGTTTCTCGTTATTGATGACTTGGATCGTTAGCCCGAATGTAGGTAGCAAATCGAGCCCGCAGCAGCGTTTCCGTATCGGGATCGATGTCACCATGACCAAACATTTGCTTAGTGGCTCGCACCGTTTCAATAAATGTCCCACCGATTGAACCTAGGTCCCCGCCCTCGCCTTCAATCGCCACCATGCCGGGCATATGCGAGAACACGTCGGTGAAGAAACCGATATCGAGTTTTTTTTCTGCTAGATGAAAAGCTTGGCGCCGCAGATCGTCAAATGGTAAATCCTCGAGCGGGGAATCAATCATGAGAGCACAGTACTTTGATCACCGCTGCGGTGTCGTGCCCTGGTCTCGTGCAATACACAAACTCTCCAGCCACAGTGACGAAACTACGAGCAATGCCCCTCCCAGAGCTGCCAGAAAGCCGTTAATGGTGGCACTCCACCCGGCAGGAGTATCAACACTGCCCACGGATGCAAGTGCAACCCCCGCATAAAAACCGGCAATAATCGCACCCGTTCGGCTGCCAGCCAGAGCCAATACCGCAATACGGGCCGCCGCCAGCGGCGGAAATGGCGAGGTACCGGGCTCGCGTTTAAGCCGCGGTTTTGCAAAGAAGGTCCAGATTCCACATGCGCCACCCAAAATCCAGAGCGCACCAGCGGCCATGGCCGGCACCGGCAATGATCGCGAGCTTTGACCCATGAGGATCTGGGTGAGCGCAAATCCAATTGCGACGAAAATCACCGCGATCACGGCGAGCCGAGAAATCTTTGTGGTCTGCATTAGCCCTTAAGCCCGATCTCAAGACGATCAATTGCCGCTGTCGATGATCTCAATTTATCAACGGGGCCAGCCCCGACCAATTCTTTGAACTGTTTGGGAACACTCAGTTCCCCCCAAGGAGCGGTGACAAAGACTCGCTCCCACGCACGCGGATGCGGAAGAGTCAAAATCGGATCTGAACTTGTGATCGGGACCCCATTTTCCCAGATCGAGATCACATCGAGGTCCAACGTTCGCGGACCCCACCGCAGTTCACGGGTTCTGGCATGGGCGTTCTCGACCTCGTGGAGTTTATTGAGAACGTCGATCCCGGAAAAATCCGTCTCAAAAAGCGCAACAGCATTAATGAAGTCGGCCTGCTCGACTCCACCAACCGGTGTGCTCCGGTACAAAGACGAACTTGCAACAGGAATCCACACCCGAGCCAGTTCCTGGTACGCGGCTTTCACCGTGTCAACAGGGTCGCCCAGATTTGCACCGAAGGCAATCAAAACCGAGTTGGTCATGGGTCAATGAATTTAGCTCGGGTGACAATGACGTCTGCGAACTCACCTTCAATTGGTGCGTCAGGTTTGTGAACTCGAATCTTGGCAAAAGCAACTTGCGGGAATGTAAGGCAATCCGCCGCAATGAGTTCGGCCAATTTTTCAATCAGATCAACGGGATCACCAGCGATCCGAGCCCGGATCGTATCCGCCACTTCGGCGTAATTAACCGTGTCTGCTAGATCATCGGTGTGAGCCGCATGGGAGATCGAAAGCCCCAAAGTCGCATCAACGTTAAAGAACTGACCGTTGATTCGCTCGTGCTCGAGTACTCCGTGGTACCCAAACTCACGTAGCCCGAGTAGTTCAATGGAGTCGATTGCGGGATCTGGATTAATTGCGCACAGTGCCTTGTATGCATCAGTTGCTGCTTCGACGTCATGGACGCGGACGCCCCAGGCCCCGCGCTGAAGAACGTGAGCAGCAAGAACAGCGGAAGCGATATCACGCGAACGGACATCGCGTGGTGTTCCATCAAGGTCTGCCAGTAGCGAACCTAGGAATCTTTTTCGAGAAACCCCAACGAGTAACGGGTAGCCAATTTCTAGGAGGGCATCAATACTTCGCAGCAAGACCCAGTTGTGCTCTGCCTCTTTACCAAAACCGATCCCGGGGTCAAGGATGATGTTGCCGCGCTCAATGCCGGCGCTGTGCGCCGCCTTTGCCTGGGTTTGCAATTCGGAGCAAACTTCAGTGAGGACGTCTTCGTAATGAATATTTTCCTGCATGGTCCGACTTGGCCCACGCCAGTGCATGAGAATGATGGGCACCCCGAGGCCAGCCACGACCTCGAACATGTGTGGGTCAGCGAGGCCGCCACTAACGTCGTTGACCATGCGAGCACCCGCCGCGACCGCAGCTTTTGCAACTTCGGAGCGAGTTGTGTCAATGCTCACGTAAATTCCCTGCGCCGACAACGCCTCAACTACCGGAATTACTCGCTCACATTCCGTCTCGAGCGAGATTCTTTCAGCGCCAGGACGGGTTGACTCTCCACCAACGTCGATAATATTCGCGCCCTTTGCCACCATAGAAACGGCAGCGTGGACTGCTGAAGTGACGGAATCAAATTGACCACCGTCGGAAAATGAGTCCGGGGTTACGTTCAAAATTCCCATGATCACCGGGAAATGGGTAAACACGGGAGTTAGCGGCCCATGATGAGCGTCATGGCTTCGGAGCGGGTTACCGCATCATGCAATGAACCACGAACGACACTGGTCGTCGTTACCGTACCCGGCTTACGCACTCCGCGTAATGACATGCACATGTGTTCTGCTTCGAGAATTACGATTGCGCCCCGTGGCTGCAAAATATCCATGATCGCGTCAGCGATCTGGCAGGTGAGTCGTTCCTGAACTTGAGGGCGTTGTGCGAAAACGTCGGTGAGTCGTGCGAGTTTGGACAGGCCGGTAATGCGGCCACTTTCATTGGGGATGTATCCAATGTGGGCGTGGCCATAGAACGGAAGAAGGTGATGCTCGCACGTACTGTTCAAATTGATGTTTTTCACAATTACTAGTTCGTCGTGGCCCAGATCAAACGTTGTTGTGAGTACCTCTTCGGGGCTTTGGTGCAGGCCACCAAAGATCTCTGCGTACCCGCGGGCTACCCGCGCTGGTGTGTCTTTAAGTCCGTCACGGTCGGGGTCCTCCCCGATTGCAATGAGCAGGTCGCGAGTCGCTCGCTCAACACCGGCATGATCATAGGGCGCCTTCGGCCCCGGACCCGTCCTACTCGTCGGGCTGGTATCACTCATTACGCAATTAAACTAGACATTGGATTTCCCCACTTCAAGTGCCGGGACTTCAACGGGCCCACTGATATCCGGTGACCTACGCGCCGATCCGGTCCAGGCGCCACGGGGCTCGCGCAAGTTGAGTTGAGCAAAGATTTCGGCGATCTCCTCTTTCTGTAACGTCTCGCGCTCCATCAGTGCCACCACGATTGCATCGAGTGACTCGCGGTTGGCTACCAATAGGTCGTACGCCTCCTGGTGTGCCGTTTCAATGAACGCGCGAACTTCTTCATCGATCGCAGCAGCGACTTCTTCGGAGAAGTCACGGGTGTGACCCATGTCGCGACCCATGAACACCTCACCCTGCTCTTGGCCGTATTTAATTGCTCCCAGTCGCTCGGTCATGCCGTATTGCATGACCATGGCGCGGGCAACGGCCGTGGCCTTCTCAATGTCGTTGGAGGCACCTGTCGTTGGATCGTGGAAAATCAGTTCCTCAGCCGCACGGCCACCGAGCATGTAGGCCAACTGATTGAGCATCTGGCTTCGAGTCGTGGAATATTTTTCTTGATCGGGCAACACCATTGTGTAACCCAGTGCACGGCCACGCGGCATGATCGTGATCTTGTGAACGGGGTCATTACCCGGCAGCGCCGCCGCAACGAGTGCGTGTCCTGCTTCGTGGTAAGCGGTGATCAACCGTTCTTCGTGGTCCATGACGCGGGTGCGTTTTTGGGGTCCTGCCATTACGCGATCGATTGCTTCGTCCATGATCACATTCGTGATCTCGGAAGCTCCTTCACGCGCGGTGAGTAGTGCGGCCTCGTTGAGAACATTGGCCAAGTCAGCACCGGTGAACCCCGGCGTCCTTCGAGCCACGTTCATCATTTCAACGTCTTCACAAAATGGCTTTCCTTTTGCGTGCACCTTGAGAATCTCGAAACGACCTTTGAGATCGGGACGATCAACGGCTATCTGTCGATCAAAGCGCCCTGGACGCAGCAGCGCCGGATCCAAGATGTCGGGACGGTTGGTCGCAGCGATCATGATCACGCCGCCGGAGACATCAAAACCATCCATTTCCACCAACATTTGGTTCAAGGTTTGCTCGCGCTCGTCGTGGCCGCCACCCATTCCGGCGCCACGATGTCGACCGACCGCGTCGATTTCGTCCATGAAAATAATTGCTGGCGCATTTGCTTTCGCTTGCTCAAAAAGATCACGCACCCGGCTTGCACCAACGCCAACGAACATTTCAACGAAGTCGGATCCCGAGATTGCATAGAAAGGAACTCCGGCTTCACCGGCCACCGCTCGGGCAAGGAGGGTTTTGCCGGTTCCGGGTGGCCCGTACAGCAAAACACCTTTGGGGATCTTGGCCCCAACCGCCTTGAACTTCTCCGGGTCTGCAAGGAAGTCTTTTATCTCTTGGAGTTCCTCAACGGCTTCGGCCGCGCCAGCGACGTCCGCGAAGGTGGTTTGCGGCATGTCCTTGGTGACCAACTTGGCTTTTGACTTGCCAAACTGCATGAGTTTGGAGCCGCCACCCTGCATTTGGGAGAATATGAAAACCATGATGAGTACTAGCAAAATAAATGGGATCAGAGAAATAATGAGAGTAAAGAAAATGTTTTCAGATGGAACCACGACGTTGTAACCGCCGGGAAGGGCGCCCGAATCGGCCTTGGCCTGAAGCAACTCTTGGAGAACGACACCTTGTCCGGTTACGTAGGTACTGCGGACGGTATCTCCAGATTTGAGAACGAGTTCCAGCACTTGATCACGATCGGTGATCGTTGCGGTGTCGACATTGCCGCCCTGAATCTCTGAGATCGCAACGCTAGTGTCGACCTCCTCGGGTGCACCAACCCCTGAGATCAGGCTTGAGCCCACGAGAACAAAGATGACCGCAACTGCGATCCAGAAAATTGGGCCCCGCAAAATCTTCTTAAAATCCACTTCGCCACGGTACTACGCCTTGGGGCTACCAAGGACGCTGCACCAATGGTTACGCGTTGGGCGGAAAGGGTTGATCCTTGGACAGTACAAACCGCGCCGACGTTAACCCGTATCTCTAAAACCGACACATTCAGCTTGGCCCAAAACAACCGTTAAATAAAGCAGATGTGCACCTCGGGACTGGTACCGGAGAATTTTTCGGAAGTTTGATGCTCAGGATTCGTAGACGTGCGGCGCTAACGTGCCAATTGATCGCAGGTTGCGGTAGTCCTGGGCGTAGTCCAAACCGTAGCCGACCACGAATTCATTGGGGATGTCAAAGCCCACATATTTTGCGTCAACTTTCATTTTCATTCCCCCCGGCTTACGCAGCAGAGTGAATACCTCAAGGGATTTCGGTTTACGTGAACCGAGGTTTTTAAGCAACCAACTCAAGGTGAGACCCGAGTCAAGGATGTCCTCAACGACTAGCACATTGCGGCCAAGAATGTCGGTATCGAGGTCTTTGAGGATTCGGACAACTCCGCTGGACGTTGTGCCCGACCCGTAGGAGGAAACCGCCATCCAGTCCATGTGCGCCTGACGTGGCAAAGCGCGCGCGAGATCAGCCATCACCATTACCGCGCCTTTGAGAACGCCAACCAGCAGCAGGTCCTCACCTGCGGGAAAGTCAGCGGCAATCTGCTTCGCCAACTCGGCAATCCGGTCGTGTAGTTGCTCCTCGGTGAGGAGTACGTGTTCTAGCTGACCTTCAATGTGCCCTGCGTCCACGCATAGCTCCTTTAGTTTCCTCGTTGAAAGGTTAGCCTCCCATATTCCCGCTTCGCACTCACACCCAATGGCAAAGCAATCTCCCCTTGACCGACCCAACGCGAGATAAGTGCTTCAACACCCATCACATGTTGGTGGGTCAGCGGCGAGCTTTCTCGACTTTCCTTCATCAAAAGATCAAAGCACAGTTTGATCACCCGAGTACGAATGGCAACCGGCATAATTTCAAATTCCACGATGCTCATGCTTGTCATCGTTTCTGATCGAGTTACGGACTCAAAGTGCGTAACCGCAATATGGTCAAGTGCCTGATCATCGGCCCTAAGCATGTCGGCCGTGCGCACCAACCCAGCAATAATTGATGGGCCGAATTCTTCGCTTAACGTTTCAAGGTGCTTACGCATTTTGACCCGCGAGAAACTTTCATCAAAATTGTGTGGATCCTGCCACGGTGTGATTCCTAGCGGAGTTAACAATTCGTGGACTGCTACGTCAATCTCGCTTCTCGGGTGCGTGAGAAATGGTCGATGCCACGTGCCCGTGCAGGCAGACATTGCCGCGAGGCTGTGTGCACCGGAGCCACGCAGTAAGCGCAACAACACCGTTTCAGCCTGGTCGTTGGCGGTGTGACCGAGTAAAATTGGGCGGCCTTTGGCTGTCTCAAGGAGTGCGGCTCGGCGGGCGGTTCGAGCCGCCATTTCCATTCCGCCATCTGTTCCTACGTCAACATTTCTCAACTCAACCGATTGAACACCCAAGGTGGTGGCGGCCAAAGCCGCGTTGCTTGCAATTTCGCCAGAACCAACTTGAAGGCCGTGGTCAACGACAACCGCGTGGACTGTGAACCCCGATCGTTTCCCAACCCATATCGCAATGGCTGTGAGCACGAGAGAGTCTGCGCCACCGGAAAGACCAACGACTATCGACTCGATGTCGGGCTCCAAGCACGCCTTGACACTGTTGCGCAGAGCAACGACTGTTTGAGAAGCCGGCTTATTCATGGTGGTTAAGAATTCGCTTTCGCCAGGTCACCGGATTTTCAATTTCCGTCATGGATGGCACATTGTCTGGCGAAGCCCACACCACGTTGAAGTCGGCAATTCCCATGTCGGCTACACAACTGCTGACAAACGCTTCGCCTTTCCGGTACTGCATGAGTTTTTCATCCATGCCGAGAAGTCTGGTGATCAGTTTTTTATTTGAATCACGTCGGGCTTCAAACTTACGTCGAATCTCAGACAC
>JBDNFV010000274.1:0-1105 GCA_041689635.1 Candidatus Nanopelagicales bacterium
CCGAAGGCCATCGTTGATGGCTTGAAGGATCTTGGTGTATTCGGACTCATGATCCCAGAGGAGTATGGCGGACTGGGCGAGTCGTTGCTCACCTACGCGTTGGTCGTGGAAGAAATTGCCCGTGGCTGGATGAGTGTCAGTGGAGTCATTAATACCCACTTCATTGTTGCTTACATGCTGATGCATCATGGAACTCCCGAACAGAAAGAGAAATACCTGCCCCGCATGTCAACCGGAGAAGTTCGCGGAGCTTTCAGCATGAGTGAGCCCGGGTGCGGATCCGATGTGGCAGCAATCACCTCAAAAGGTGTGAAGAACGAAGATGGCTACTCGCTGACCGGCCAGAAAATGTGGGTCTCCAATGGCGCCTCCTCGACGTTGGTTGCCGTTCTGGTGCGCACCGATGACGCTGCACCCGCGGATTCAAGTGTTTACAAGCGCATGTCAACTTTCTTGGTTGAAAAAGCAGAAGGCTTCGGTGAGGTTCGAAAAGGTCTCTCAATCCCGGGCAAAATCGAGAAAATGGGCTACAAGGGCGTCGATACCACCGAGCTGATCATGGACAATCTGCAACTCTCGAACGATGACCTACTCGGTGGGGAGCCGGGCAAGGGCTTTTATCAAATGATGGACGGTGTTGAAGTTGGCCGGGTCAATGTGGCGGCCCGTGCCTGTGGCGTTTCTATTCGCGCATTTGAACTCGGAATCGAATACGCCCAAGTGCGCGAAACATTTGGGAAGGCGATCGTCCACCACCAAGCAGTTGCCTTCCGTCTGGCGGACATGGCAACGAAAGTTGAAGCAGCCCATCAAATGATGGTGATGGCAGCCCGTCTCAAAGACAGTGGCGCGCGCAACGACCTCGAGTCAGGAATGGCCAAGTTATTAGCGAGCGAGTACTGCAAGGAAGTAGTTGAAGACTCATTCCGGATTCACGGTGGCTACGGCTATTCAAAGGAATACGAAATTGAACGGCTTTACCGCGAAGCACCAATGCTGATGATCGGCGAGGGCACCGCCGATATTCAAAAGATGATTATTGCCCGGCGGATGCTGGAGGAGTACAAAATCAAGAGTTAGTCGGCAACGTTGGCCCACACGACAA
>JBDNFV010000275.1:0-6974 GCA_041689635.1 Candidatus Nanopelagicales bacterium
GCCCCACCAATGGAAAGGACGAGCAAGATTTCTTGCGTTGCGTACGCATTTGACGACAGGGCGTCACTGGCGAACACTGGCAGAGCAATGCGCTTTGGCAACAAGGTTTCCGAGAGTCGGTCACTGCGAAGGGCTCTGCCTAATATGGCCCTTTTGAGACCATCTGTGATTGACACAATCCCACAGCGTAGACCTGTGTTGGATTGCTGGGTGAAGCGACGGCACCAGCGTGTAGCGTGTGCATGTGCATATCGTCATTCTGGGTTGCGGCCGTGTTGGCTCACTCCTCGCCACCCGGATCGATGAGCAAGGTCATTCAGTCGCCGTTGTTGACCAAGATGCTGCAGCTTTTCGCAAGTTGAGCCCGAACTTCTCTGGAATCACGGTTAAAGGAGTTGGTTTTGACCGGGAAACATTGGAATCCGCCGGGATTGCTCGGGCCCGTGCTTTCGCCGCCGTCAGCAGTGGCGATAACACCAATATTTTAGGAGCACGCGTGGCGCGCGAAACCTACGGTGTCGAGCACGTGATCGCCCGAATTTATGACCCCAAACGAGCGGAGGTCTATCAACGCCTGGGTATTCCAACCGTCGCCACGGTCTCGTGGACCGCCACCCAGATCATGAAGGCGGTGTTGCCCACGGGGGCCACCGAGGAGTTTACCGATTCAACCGGAACCATGACCCTGGCTGAAGTGCCGCTGCATCAAGATTGGTTGGGTCGAAATGCGATTGACTTCGAGAAGGCAACCGGTGCCAGAATTGCTTTTATTACCCGCTACGGCGCCGCCGTGCTGCCCACCTCGACATTGGTGCTGCAGCAGGCTGACGTTGTGCATCTGCTTTTCCCACCCGGAGAACGTGAGCGAATCGACGCAATCGCACGAGGTGGCGGGAAGGTAAAACCATGAGGGTCGCAATTGCTGGAGCGGGCAAAGTCGGGCGCGCCATTGCCCGCGAACTGATTCAAAACGGGCATCAAATCTTACTCCTTGACCGCGATGCCGAGTTAGCTCGACCGGGCATCGTTGAGGGCGCCGAAATCCTGATGGCCGATGCGTGTGAGGTCACAGCGCTAGAAGAAGCTCGACTCTCTGAGTGCGATGTCGTCGTTGCAGCAACCGGCGATGACAAGGTGAATCTGGTTGTTTCGTTGTTGGCCAAAACCGAATTTGGGGTTCCCCGCGTTGTTGCCCGGGTTAATCACCCAAAAAACGAATGGATGTTTGACAAATCGTGGGGGGTTGACGTTGCGGTTTCAACCCCGCGCATGCTGTCAGCTTTGGTCGAGGAAGCGGTTTCCGTTGGTGACCTCGTCCGGTTGTTTTCCTTTCGTCAGGGCGAGGCGGATCTTCTGGAAATAACGTTGGCCACTGACTCGCCGGTTGCGGGCCAGCGCGTCGGCGCACAGAGCTGGCCAGAGGACACCGCACTCGTCGCCATTGTTCGAGGCGACCGCGTCATTGCACCGAGCGCAGATGACCCGTTAGAAGCGGGCGACGAACTCATCTTTGTGGCCTCACCCCGCCAAGAAGAAGCGTTACAGCGGATGCTCTGTCACTCCTGAGCTTTCAACGCCTCTAATTTATGGTAAACCGGCTGCAGCAGCCGGTAAGTGAAATAGGCGCCGGCCAAAAACAACGGCCAACCCATAACGACTTTCATCACTCCCAGTGCACCGATAGATCCCGTGAGAAATAAGGGTAATTGAACGGCCAGACGGAAAAAAAACATGCCGACCCAGACCCACGACGCGGCAGCGGCCGCGCGCCGGTACTCAGGAATTGCCCGCCATTTCATCCCGGTTCCGGTGAATAAGCCCAAGAACACCCCAAAAAGTGGCCAGCGAACTAATATCGAAATCAGAAATGCCGTGCCGTAGATCGCATTCGTGAAGAGTCCTGGCAGGAAAAAGTTTTCGGCTTTGCCCGTCCACGCCGAAAATCCGGCAGCAATACCAACACCAACGAGTCCGGCAATAACTTGTTGCAGCGAGTCTTTTCGGATCATTCGGTAAAAGGCGATCACGATGCCTACGGCGAGGGCGGACCACAGGGCGACCGTTAAGTTATCGGGCTGAACGAGATAAACAATGACAAAGACGAGGGTCGGCACTCCACTGTCAAAAAGTCCTCGCCACCCACCGATTGCCCGGTCAAGCATGATTCGCTCGGCACGAATGTCCTTGACACTTTCGTGCTCAAAGCCCGGCCCAGCCGATTTCCCTACTTCTCCGGCTGGATCTGAATCAATTTTTTCGGACTCATTCATCGTGTCAGTGGTCTCAATTCATATTTGGGGTTATAAATAGTAGGGCTTTCCGTATTGCAGGTTAACCGCCCACAGACTTTCATTGCGCGACCTGGAACGATTCCGGGAATCGTTCTACGCCCCATCCAAATGACGGTCACCACGCCAGAGCCATCGTAGAGTTCAATCTGAAGTGAGGGTGTTGTCAACGAGGGGTAGAGACTGATACTGCGCACGGTACCGACGACTTCGATGCGTGTACCCGGCAGACACTGGTTAATTCTTTGAGTCTGAGGTTCACGTAACGTACCAAAATGATTTTGCAGTTCTTCCGATTCAAGTTGGGCGGTTGTTGCAGTGAACTTGCGGTAGGCACGGCTGATTGCGTTCATGGCGATTATCTAATTTCCGTTATCTCTGGACCGCGAACGAATGGGTTGAGATCTGGCGAGTTCACCGGCAGTGCTTTATCCGTGTTCGTAGAGAGGGGCAAATTCATGATCAAGGGGGCACCGGGCGCCATAGCCGACGTGCCCCGGACAACGAGCGCGCTGTCAAAAATCTGGGAGAGCCGTTCCGCAGCGGCTTTATCACGTGAAGCCTTGCCCATGAAGACTGCTCGTAAAAACCAGCGGGGACCATCAACACCGATGAATCGAGCCGGCTGAAGCGAACCAGTTTCACCCTTAGCGTGCACTTGAGCCACCACTTCGGTGCCGAATTTGCCTTCCGCGGTTTCCACCAACCCTCCCGACGAATTGATGGAAGATGTAAGGGAATCGATGACTTCACGCCACATGCCGCCCGACTTGCGTGACGCATACGGTTGAAGCTGCATTCCGCTTTCACCATCACGCAAGGTTAACTGTGAAATGCGACCTGATGCTTGGTCCGCCTGCACCTGAACCTCGATGCCCGGTGGGATTCGCAGGCGTAACGCTCCAAAGTTCATGACCGGCCCAGAGTCCACATCTTCCGGTGGTGCACCAATGTCGGATTCATCCCATGGCCCACCGTCAACACCTCTGCTATACGTCATGTCCTTATCCTCTCAGTGCGCGCGCAGGTGGTCTAATGCCGTGCGGGTCCGGCGTGGAAACCACCGCTGGAACCAAAACCTTGCTCACTCCTGACCGACCCGGGAAGTTCGCTCACTTCAACGAGCATGATCTGAGGGATATGTTGGATTACCAACTGCGCGATCCGATCGCCACGCGAAATAATGACCGATGTGCCCGGATCAGAATTGAAACCGATGACCGCAATCTCGCCGCGGAATCCAGCGTCGATTGTTCCCGGCGCATTTAATACGGTGAATCCTGATCTGATTGCCAGTCCACTTCTCGGATGGATAAGCCCCACAAACCCTGGCGGCAAAGCAATCGAGATACCTGTGGGGATTAACCCTCGCTGACCCGGGGCCAACTCGATGCGCTCACGAGCCCGAAGATCTAACCCGGCGTCCCCCGGGTACTCAAAAGCTGGCAGTGGAAGTTCTCGATCAAGCCGCTGAATCAGAATTTCATGGATCACGGGTTCACCTCAAAGTCTTTCACGTGTGGCAGCGCTGCTTCAATAATTGATCTATCGCCATTTTTAAGAAAGTGTTCAACACTCACCTGAATGAAAATTGCTCTGGCATCAACAGCCACCGGCCCGTCACAGCTGTTGAGTCTGGCGGTTGCCACCGTAAAAACTTTACGCCTTTCCTTGCCCACTATTTCGGCGTGGATATGCAGAACCGATCCCACTGGCACCGGCTGGAGAAATTCACAATCCAAGCGACCGGTAACGGCTGGATCACCGAGTAGCCAATTCAACGAGCCCAGTACTTCGTCGATGGCGGCACTCAACAAACCGCCATGTGCCAAGCCAGGGGCGCCCTGGTGATGTTTGGTGACGGTGAATTTTCCGTCAATACTTAAACCCTCGCCCGCGAACATAGCCATGTGTAGACCAGTTTCATGATCCATTCCACATCCGAAGCATGACCTAAAGTGTGAGGGGATGTGGTCCCCCGTTAGAGGGGCCTGTGGTGCTCGCATGGGTAGGCTCGCGCCCTGAGGAAGAGGGTATGCCGAGGGTTTCGATGACATAAGGCATGCACCATACTCCGAAGATGCTGTATCGCGAACGACTGCTACCCGGTCCGACAATTCTGTTGTTGGGCATTGGGCTTTTCCTGATGGTGGGTGTCGCCTATTCCGCAGCTTTTGGGTCGCTGGTGGGAATTTTATTGGCTCTGCTTATCGGTTCGCTGTACTTTATTTTCACCGTGGCAACGGCCCCTCAAATTCGGGTTGACGTGCACCGGGGTGAATACGTTCTCACGGCCGGGCGGGCATCGGTTGGTATTGCGACGGTCGGATCAACGCGGGAACTCACTTCGCAGGAGCAACGCGATGTGAAAAGGGGAACACGCAGCGACACCGCATTCAGCATTATTAAAGGAAAGCTCGCCGTCGTGGAAATAGAACTCACCGACCCGGCTGACCCCCATGGCAGTTGGTGTTTATCCAGCCGCAATCCCGGCCAATTCATCTCCGCGATTGATACGGCTAAGGGCCCCAAAAACTTGTAACGTGCGCTCCGGTGGTAGAAAAGCGTTATGTCAGGTGAAAAGAGCGGAACCACTAACGCAACGGCGGACGCCGAAACCCACAACCCGGAAGAGAACAGCATGATGGTGCATGTTTTGGCACCGCTAGCGGCAATTGGTGCCACGTGGGCCGTCCGTAAAGCACTGGATTCGAGTTATCGCTCCGTCACCGGGAGATCTGCACCGAACCCACAGGACGTAAACGGTACATGGGGTTCCGCGCTCATGTGGGCTGCTCTCACCGCAGCAAGTGCGGCAGTCGTCGAAGTCGCCGTTTACAGATATTTAGCGAAGAAGGCTTAAGCACACTCTTTGCATACGGAACCAAATTTACCCTCGTGGTCGAGCTGGCTTTGGTGATGTACTAAGAAGCAGGTCACGCACGTGAACTCATCTGTTTGCTTGGGAACAACTTCCACGGACAGGTTCTCACCCGAAAGATCTGCACCCGGTAACTCAATTGACTCGGCAAGTTCGGCTTCGTCGACATCAACCGGTGACGACGCCTTCTCGGCCCGTTGGGCTTTGAGTTCTTCCAGACTGTCCTCAGCGAGCTCCTCATCGGTCTTGCGAGGGGCGTCGTAATCGGTAGCCATTTCGCCTCATTCCATTCGCTTGTACGGTTCCCCTGGTTTAACTTCCGGTGTGAGCGGTGATTGTGCCGCATCTGCATTGCACCGGTGCAATTGGGTGGCATCGAACACCTTCTCACCAAGGTCAACCGGGCAAATGAGAGAATAAATGATGCCTATTTATGCACTGGGAGATACGTCTCCAACGATTGACCCAACCGCGTTTGTGCACCCCGATGCCGTCGTGATCGGGGATGTAACTATTGGCCCACGGTCAAGCATTTGGCCGGGTGCCGTACTTCGCGCAGACAGCGGGAGGATCGTGGTCGGCGTCGGGACATCCATCCAAGATGGCTCGGTGATCCACTGCACATCAACCCACGACACCGTGATCGGCGATTACTGCGTGATCGGCCATGGCGTCCACCTAGAAGGCTGCCGAATCGAGTCAGGCTCACTCATAGGTTCACACGCCGTCGTCCTACACAATGCCGTGGTGGGACCCACCTCACTCGTGGGTGCATGTGCCCTCGTTGGAAATAACAAGGTCGTTCCGCCCCATGCGAGGGCGCTCGGCGTACCCGCAATTATTACCGAAGGCGTGGTAACGAGCGCAGACATTGAGCCCGGTGCGCAGATCTATCTCCGAAATGCCAGCCGGTACCTAAAGGATTTGCGACTCCTTGCCTAACACATCATGTGCGCCGGCTTCCTGTAACACTTGTTTTAAATCCTCAAAAATTGCTGGCGTGCTGGAGATCAGAAGTTTCCCTAGGTCTTGCTCTACCGGTGCCTCTATTCGACCACCGGCTAACTCAACAATTAATACCCCTGCGGAATAGTCCCACGGGTTGAGCCCAATTTCGAAGTAGGCGTCGATATACCCACTAGCCAACCAACACAGATCGACCACGGCACACCCGGATCGACGAATATCGGCAATCTGCGGAATGAGACAGGCAACAACCTCCGCCTGAAGCGCTCGCCGCACCGACGAATAACCAAATCCGGTCGCCACCAACGCACTTTCCAGTTCTGAACCTGAGCGGACCGCTAGTTCTTCCAGCACCTCACCGGACACGCAGTACGATCCGACACCTGCAATTCCCACGTAGCTCTTATGTGTTTCGGGAATCGAGATGATGCCGACCTGCACAATCCCATTAATTTCAACCGCGATTGACACTCCCCACATCGGGATTCCGAAGAGATAATTTACCGTTCCATCCAGCGGGTCGATAATCCAGCGAACACCAGAGTCCCCTTTTCGATCCGATCCCTCCTCACCCAAAATCGAATCATCGGGCCTCGAGGCAATAATGAGATCCACAATCAACTTTTCGGCACCACGGTCCATCGCGCTGACCAAGTCTGTCCCGCTGGATTTCGTGTCAATGCTCAGGTTTCGTGGCCGTTCTTTTTTCAAAAAAGTCCCCGCAGCTTGTGCACACTCCCACGCAAGTAGGGCGAGATCATGCTTGTGCAGTAGTGACAAAAGTGGGTCATTCATGGACCTACCCTCCCACATTCGCACCGTACCGCGGAGTTGAGTAC
>JBDNFV010000276.1:0-8504 GCA_041689635.1 Candidatus Nanopelagicales bacterium
GGCATCCGGCCGGTGGAAACCTGGAAGTGGACGGCGGCCGCGCCGACACCGAGCAGGGTTGGGCCGTTTGTGGCGCCTTGCGCATCTATGCCGTGGCAGGAGCTGCACCCCTCGAGGTAAAGCTTTTTTCCTTCTTCGACCTGGGTTTGGGTGCCGAGGGACGCCTGAGCCGGTTGAATATTGGACACAACTGAAAAGGTGACACCAACAGCGCCGAGGGCACCGACAAGCAGCAGAGCGGCAACGAAGGGATTACGCCTGCGTGCGGATAAAAACTTCACAGCGACCAAGCCTTTCTCAGTTCATAGCGCAACGGTTGCGAACACGATTATTTTAAGATGTAAATCATAAAGAACAGCGCGATCCACACGACGTCGACAAAATGCCAGTAGTAGGACACCACGATTGCACGGGTCGCTTGCTCGTGGGTAAATCGCTTAGCCACGTAGGTGGTGGCCAAAACAAGGAGGAAAGCGATCAGCCCGCCGGTGACGTGCAGTCCGTGGAAGCCGGTGGTGATGTAAAACGCAGAGCCGTAAGCGTTCGAAGAAAGAGTGAGACCTTTATGGACCAATTCGACATACTCGGTGATCTGACCACCAACGAATAACGCCCCCATCAGGAAGGTGATGATGAACCAGCGGCGCAGACCCTTGACGTCGCCACGCTCCGCCGCGAAGACACCCAGCTGACAGGTGACCGAACTCAAAACCAAAATAGTGGTGTTGATGCTGGCGAACGGAATATTGAGAAGCTGGGTTTCATTGGCCCACAGTTCCGGGTTGACCGCCCGCAGGGTGAAGTACATGGCGAACAGGGCCGCAAAGAACATGAGTTCGCTCGCAAGCCAGATAATCGTGCCAATGGAGACGATGTTGGGCCGATTAGCCGGTGCATGGTCATACGCCTTGGGGATTACGGTTGCTTGGGCCACGGCCATACTCTCTCAGATCCGGCTGATAATTTCTCTCTCGCCCCCACTTATCAAGACGTGATTTTCGCCTCGTTGTTGAGCCTGTTTTTTCCCGGGTCGTTTCTGCTGGCTAGAGTACGAATGTGGTACACGCTGCTGGCACTCGCGACCCCCTGAAAGTCCTCGTTTACAGCAGCAATCGTCTGACGCGTGCGAACGTCTTGGCCGCCTTAGGCCCGCGGCCATCCATGGATCTTCCCAACGTCGAATACACCGAAGTGGCCACCGAAGCGGGCTTCATCTCAGCCGCCGACACAGGAAATTTTGATCTCTTTATTCTCGATGGTGAAGCCACCCCTGCGGGTGGGATGGGACTCGCCCGTCAAATTAAAGATGAACTTTTCCGGTGCCCACCAATCCTTGTTTTGATTGCCCGCCCCCAAGACGCTTGGCTGGCCACCTGGTCCCGCGCCGACGCTGTTGTCGGATTGCCCATTGAGCCGGTGTCAACCGCCCAAGCGGTGAGCCGGTTGCTGGCAACCCGGCTCAGCCTCACGTCGTAAGAATTACCTGTGGACACCATTACGTGGCCCATGGTTCTTGCCAATATTGCCGCTCCAGAACCGCTGAGCACTGAGCACGCCAATTGGGCGATGCGAGAAATCTTGAGTGACCGAGCAACCGATGCTCAAACGGCGGCATTTGCCATTGGTTTAAAAATTAATGGGGAAACACCCGAGCAGGTGGCCGCTTTGGCCGCCACAATGTTGGAATTCGCCAATATCGTGGCCACGCCTCCCGACGTTTCCGTTGTTTTGGATGTCGTCGGTACCGGCGGCGACGGTTCCCACTCGGTTAATATCAGCACGATGGCGGCCGTTGTTGCTGCCGCATGCGGCGTCACGGTCATTAAACATGGGAACCGGGCATTTTCCAGTTCAACCGGCTCGGCCGATCTACTGGAGGCACTTGGGCTGGAATTAGACCTCAGTGCCGATCAGGTTGCCAGAGTTGCCCGCGACGCCGGCATCGCTTTTTGCTTCGCGCCTAAACATCACCCGGCAATGCGTTTTGCGGCGCCCGCTCGAACGCAGTTAGGGATTCCGACGGTTTTTAATATTTTGGGTCCACTCACCAACCCGGCGCTGGCCAACGCAGCCTTAGTTGGGTGTGCAAATGTGGTCTTGGCCCCGGTTATGGCGAGTGTTTTAGCCGCTCGCGGAGTGTGTGCCCTAGTTGTCCGAGGAACAGACGGGCTGGATGAAATATCGCTGTCGGCGCCCACCCGCGTGTGGGATGCGACCAGCAGGGTGGTGGTGGAGGTGATGTTGGACCCCACTGATTTTGGCATTCTAGGTTTTCACGCCGAGCATTTACGTGGTGGAAGCCCGGAGCGAAATGCGGAACTCACTCGTAAAGTTTTTGGGGGAGCGGATGCAGGGCCCGATTCTGACGTGGTTGCATCAATTCGGCTCGCGGTCGCTTTTAACGCTGCGGCCGCACTGGCTGCGGCAGACTCCGTCACCGATCAAACTGCTAGTTCGGTGCCGTTACATGACCGGATTAATGCGCATCTCCCTCGCGCCAAGGCGGCCCTTGAAACCGGTGACGTATGGCGGGTTTTTCAAAGGTGGGTTGCGGTCGCCTCGCAAGTGAAAAGTTCCGGTTAAACCGGGCGGATCTAGAAGTAGGTGATCCGTGAAACTCCAGGTGCTCGGGGACCGACAGGCCGGCCCAAAGGTCCATGTCCGGTAACTGCTGCAAGTCGTTCACCCACGACGCGGCGGACGTCGGAGAGTCGCACCGTTTCTTTTCCACCGCAGTCAATCGGCATATACAAATCTCGTGAACTTGCAACCAAACGAACACCGTCACCCTCAAGCCACCGCAGAAGATCGAAGGCTTCTTCGGTGACACCGGCTGGCGCCGGTGCGATGCCGGCTTCAACAAATTCAGCACTCGCAGTCAGTGCATCAATATGCGGCCACGGATCAAAGCCGGCTTCTACGACACCGGCTGCAGCCAGCCTGCCGTAACGTATTACGTGGATTTCCCACCCGCCGTCAGCGGTGCTTTGTGCTGCAACTATCTCTGGTGTCGCAGCAATCCAGCGTAACCTTTCGGTGCGAAAGACTGCATTAACGTAGTGACCCAACGCCTCGCGCCACGTCGCGGCTTCCTCGAATCTTTCAGCATTAGCCAGGGTTTCCATCAGTGCATTGATGTGGGTGACGACATGGGAGGTGCTTCCAGACATAGCAATCGATGCGTGCTTGACAATATTTACATATTGATCGCGGTCGTGTTCACGCGTGCAGGGTGCAACGCATTTACCCAGTTCTGCGCGAACACATCCGGGAATGTCACTGCGCGGTTGGGCGGCAATTTTTATGGTGCAGGTTCGCAAAGAAATGGTTTCATTGATCACGTCAAGTGCGGCATTGGCGGCCGAGCGCGACGTAAATGGCCCGATATAGCGGGCGCCCTCTGCCTCATCGTCTTTCAATTGCTTTGTAATGATTAATCGCGGGGCTGGTTCGGCCGTAAGTTTGAGCCAAGAAACCGAGTCGGCAGCCCGCGAGCGCCGGTTGTAACGAGGCTGTTCACTGACGATAAGTCGCAATTCGCGAATTTTTGCCTCAAGAATCGTTGAACAAACAATCGGGCGAACCTGTTGGGCAATGCCAATCATTTCGGACATGCGGCGCCGGCTTTCGGCCGCCGTGAAATAGGTACGGACCCGGTTGCGAATGTTTTTTGACGTCCCAATGTAGAGCGGGCGTCCCTGTGGATCTTCGAAAATGTAGACACCCGGTTTCGCTGGTAGGCCGTCGGCCAGGCTTTTCTTGTTCCGTTGGATATCACTGACCCGCGACGTAAATGCGTTCAAGTCTTCCAGGGTATGCACCCCGTAGTTGCCGAGGCGTTCAAATAATCGGTGCATAACGTCGGTTGTTGCGCGAGCGTCGTCAAAGGCCCGGTGGGTCGGCTGCACATCTGTTCGGAAAAATGCGCTCAAGGTTGAAAGTTTGCAATTTCGGACCTCGTCACGGTGAAGTGCCAGTCGGGCAATTCGCGCCGTGTCAATTGCTTTGTTATTGGGCCAGGTAATGTCGAATTTAGCGCAAGCCCCTCTAAGGAACCCAATGTCGTAGGGGGCGTTGTGTGCAACAAATACACATTCCCCGGCAAAATCCAGAAACATGGTGACGGCTGTTCTGACACCGGGTGCGGCTGAAACCATCGAATCGGTGATGCCGGTCAGGGCGGCGATAAACGGCGGGATGGCAGCTCCCGGATTAACCAGCGTGGTGAATTCGCCGATGACCTCACCACCTTGGACTTTGACGGCGCCAATTTCAGTGATTCCAGCGTCGGTAGCCGAACCACCGGTGGTTTCAAGGTCAACCACGACGAAAATGATGTCGGCCAACCGGGTACCAAGCTCTGCTAATGAAAGTTGGGTTGCCGCCAAGGCACTCGGGAGATTGGGCACCGTCACAAACTAACGCTATGCCCTGACATGGTTGAGCGCCAATGTCGAAACATATTTCTAACGTGAAAGGGATAGCGTTGGGCTATGACCGATGCCCTCAACTTCCCCCTGCCCGATGTGAAATCCCGATTCCGCTGTTCCCACTGTGGCAATCTCACTCGATTCGATGTCACTCGAGCATCAACCGTTAAAGAGTTTTGGCACGCCGACATGGCCGGTGAGGTTACCGTGGAAGAGCGTGAAATAGCCGCGGACCTCATTCTCTCGGTCAGCTGCCGTTGGTGCGGAGCGGGAGATCGGATTGATATCGTGCTCCGTCCAGAATTTGGCGGCCCTGCACAGGAAGCTCCTGGAGACGGTGGGGTGTAGTTCCAGGGTTGCCCCAATGTCAGAGGGGTCACTTAGCCTGCCAACATGATTATTGACTGCGGTACATGTGTGGTAGCCGGCCCGGCCTGTGGTGATTGCATTGTCACGGTGCTTCTTGGCGAACCGGAGTTCCTGCGGGCCCCCGAGTTGGCCGACGATCATGTCGCGGCCATCAGGGTGCTGGCACAATCTGGTTTGGTACCGCCGCTTCGGTTGGTCACCCCGAAAATGAAGGCAGGTTAGACCTTTCTGGCAAATATCAGGGCCCGGCGGGTTGGATCGTCATCAATCTGTTACCTTTTTGGAAGATTCGAATGAGCCAATCAGCAGTGACTCGATGTGAGCGGAGAGATTATGCAGCAAAACGCTTTTCGCCTCGGTGGGATCGGAGTAGCGATTGTGGCTATGTTGATTCCAGGATTTGTCACGGCGCCCGCGCAAGCCGCTCCGAACTTGCAGCAGGTTCGCATGCAGGTCATGGACTTACAAGGTAAGGCTGAGGCAGCTAACGAACGCTACAACGAGGCCCGCAATCGACTTGGCGAAATTCAGAAACAACTCGACACACTCAAGGCGAAGGCCAAACGCGAACGCAAGGAACTAAGCCAAATCATGGGTTCGGTAGACGACCTAGCCCGCGCGACGTACACATCCGGTGGAATCGACACATCCCTTCAGGTTTTGCTCGCCGAAGACCCCAATCAATTCCTAGCACAGGCAGCGGCCCTCGATCAGGTCCAAAAGGGGCAAGCATCGGCAATTCGCGGCAGCCAGACGACACGACTGCGCTTAGCCCAGACGGAAGCGGCAACCCAAGACAAAGAGAACGCGGCCCGGAAGATTCGTTCAGAAATGAGCGATTCAAAGTCTGAGGCAAATGATCGCTATCGCGATGCGCAAGCAATCTTGTCAAATTTGCAAGCGAGTGAACGTCGCCGAATCGCCGCTATCGCCGCCAACGAGCGAGCTGCCGCACTGGCCTCCGCTCGCGCTGCCTCTGCCGCAATAAGTGCAGGCAGTGGAGCTTCTGGCAGCGGTTCCTCCGGCGGTGGGTTCACCGGTGGTGGACGGGTGGCACGTGTTGTGCAGTACGCACTGGCTCAGGTGGGCGACCGTTATGTCGCTGCGGCGAGTGGTCCCAGTTCGTTTGACTGTTCCGGACTGACATTAAGCGCATGGCGACAAGCAGGAGTTTCGCTGCCCCATTACAGCCGGTCGCAGTACTCAACAACCCGCAGGGTTCCGCTAAGCCAGGCACAGCCTGGGGACTTGGTCTTCTATTTTGGCAGCGGCGCGCACCACGTTGGTTTGTACATTGGTAATGGGAAAATGGTGCACGCGGCCAACCCGAGTAGTGGTGTGTTGATTTCCAGCGTCATGGGCCCTTGGTATAACTCACGGTTTAGCGGTATCGGCCGAGTAATCGGCTAATACCGCTAAACCTGGTTAGCACGCAATCGCTTCGTTACGAATAAATCCGAGCAATATCGGCTTCGTGCTCTTTGAAAACAACATTTCGCTTGAGTTTGAGCGAGGGTGTCATCTGCCCACCATCTTCGGTCCAGTCCGTGTCCAAAATAGTGAATTTTTTAATCGCCTCGGCCTGGGACACGGCCTTATTTGCCAAGTCGACGGCCCCCTGAACTTCGCTCTGAATCAGGGCGTTGTTGACGAGTTCAGAAAGGGGAGTTGACGCACTCATGCTCTGTTGGGCCAACCAAACCGGAATGGCTTCGGGGTCCAGGGTGATCAGGGCACCGATAAAGGGTTGGGCGTCGCCGACCACCATGCACTGGCCAACCAAGAAGTGGGCGCGCAGCCGGTCCTCAAGAACTGCCGGGGCGACATTTTTACCGGCGGCAGTCACAATCAATTCCTTCTTTCGCCCGGTGATCCGGACAAATCCACGATCGTCGATCTCGCCAATGTCGCCCGAGTGGAACCAGCCATCAGGCTCAATCGCTTCGGCGGTAGCGGCGGGGTTATTCCAATACCCGGCAAAGATGTGATCTCCCTTAAGCATCACTTCACCGTCGGCTGCGATTCGCACGCTTGACCCGGGGAATGGCTGCCCCACCGTTCCAATACCAATTGCGTCAGGACGATTTACCGTACTTGCCGCAGACGTCTCGGTGAGTCCATAACCCTCAAGAATTGTCACACCGATCCCGCGGTAGAAGTGACCCAGCCGCGAACCTAATGGTGCGCCACCGGAAAGAGCCCATTCGATGTGGCCACCCATTGCGGTGCGAATTTTCCCGTACACGAGTCGATCAAAGAGTGCGTGCTTGAGCTTAAGCCCCAAGCCGGGACCACCGTCGTCCAAGGACTCGCTGTACTCGATGGCAATGTGACTTGCTTTATCGAAAATGTTGCCTTTTCCAGCGGCAATTGCTTTTTGCTGGGAAGAGTTGAAGATTTTTTCAAAGACGCGGGGAACCGAGAGGATGAAGGTCGGCTGAAAGGAACCCAATAGTGGTAAAAGTTCTTTCACGTCAGGGGCGTGCCCCATGCGGGCTTGGGCGCGTACGCACCCGAGTTGAACCGTGCGACCAAAGACGTGCGCGATCGGCAGGAAGAGCAGGGTAGAGGAGTTTGTTCCCTGAAAAACGCTACCGAGCCCTTTCACAATGTTGTCTACTTCAAACATGAAGTTTTTGTGGGTCAGCATGCAGCCCTTGGGTCGACCGGTTGTGCCTGAGGTGTAAATAATTGTGGCGGTGGAGTCCGGGGTTAGTGTGACGCGTCGGGACTCAAGTTCCTCGTCGCTGACATTGACACCTTCAGCCATCAATGCCTCAATGCACTTGTTGTCAAAGACCCAGACGCGGGTGACGTCGGGTGTTTCACCTGCGACTTCGTCGTAGACGGCTTTGTTGGCATCGCGTTCGCAGAATAAGGCGACCGAACCTGAGTCGGTGAGGATCCACTGGACTTGTTCGGCGGAGGAAGTTTCATAGATGGGCGCACTGATACAGCCGGCGTACCAAATGGCGTAGTCGACGAGAGTCCACTCGTACCGTGTTCGAGACATCACACCGATGCGATCACCAGCTTGAACACCACTGGCAATGATGCCTTTGGCAACGCCTCTGACCTGTTCCAAGAACTCTGACGTGGTCACGCCCACCCACGCATCCCCGCGTGGGATTGAGAAAACGACTTTGGTGGGGTCGGTTCGAGCATTCTCCAGGATGTGATCGGTGAGGTTTCCGGTGGTTGGTGCGGGAACGGTGGCTTTGACGGTGAACTCGGTCAGCATGGTGATCTTCCTCTCAGTTGGCCAGCACGATTCAATCTCAAGGACGAGAATCTGCCGGTTGTTAAACTCTTGCCCTAAACTACGCGAAATCGGTGAAAAGTGCTACGAGACGGGAAATATATTTCTGGTGACTCGGACCGGCACGTTAGTCAACGCTAAAGGCGAAGGGCGGGCATGAATCTGAATTTTGATCACACCATGATCGATATCGCAGATGACACCGTGATTTATGCATCGACATCTGACATCAGTGCGATAATTCGGGAGCAATCCACTTGGATTGCCTGGTGGCCTGATCTCACACTTCAGGTGTATGGGGATCGCGGCGACAAAGGGTTGCGCTGGACCGTGACGGGCGCCCTCGTGGGATCGAGTGAGATGTGGCTTGAATCCATTGAGCCAAGCCGGGTGGAGGAATCCGCCACGATCGTGCACTATTACGTGCGCGCCAATCCAACCCGAAA
>JBDNFV010000277.1:0-1682 GCA_041689635.1 Candidatus Nanopelagicales bacterium
AACACCGGAGCAAACACCGGATTGAGCACCGATCGGATTGGTTGTGATTGGCGTCAATTACTTGCTGACCCGTGCGTGAAGGTGTTTGCCCGCCCCGTCGCGGTCAACGAGTCCGGCCATGTTCTTGACCTTGGGCGTCGGCGCTACCACATCACTGGCGCGTTGCGCCGAATGATTATTACCCGTGACGGCACGTGTCGTTTCCCTGGTTGTCACGCGAACGCATCCCGCTGCCAAATCGATCATGTGATTCCTTGGGATCTGGGTGGGGGAAGTGATGTGGGGAATCTGGGTGCATTATGTGTGCGACACCACCAACTAAAAACCCACGGTGGTTGGCAGATAATCGACAGTAAACCCGATGGCAGATGCTCCTGGCGAAGCCCCCAAGGATTCACCTACCAGCATTACCCCGAACCCATTACCGAACCGCAATCAACACCGCGGTCAAGATCGAAATTGGAACCACCCGATACGCCAGACACGCCAGCGTTTTGACCAACCAAAGGTGACCGTCGAGTGTGAGTTGACCAGTTGAATCCACCCTGACTTCCTTAATAATTAGATATTGGTTAATCAAACTCTGGGCAGACCCGCCTGTTCATATGGCCGCTGAAAGTGAGGGGGCCATTTGCAAGATGGGTGGAATCACGTAAGTGATATTGGGACCTTGCCGTCCGCACTTCGTGGCCCTTGCACATTTGGAGTACCGGGCGCGAGAAAAGTCGATGCCGCGACCATGGCTGCGATGTTCAGTCGACGCCCCGCCGGGGTGTTGCTGGGGGTTTGGCCGTCTCGTAAAGGACATGATGTTGAGCCCGGATTCGATAGAAGTGAGCATTTATACGGCGGTGAAATCAGTCGGAAGTGCTCACTTTTCCCGGTGGATCGTGGAATCTGTGCGAGTGTTTCTTGACATCGCTGTTGAGTTTGTGGCTATGGATTACAGGAATTGCACCAGCGCGGTTCGGCGATTTGAACGAGGCGGGGCGCAATTTCGATGAATTCGCAGGCCAGACACCCGGTTCTGTCGGAGTGAATCGCCCAATCATTTCGAGTACCGCAGCCGGAACAGTCCAGGCCGCGAAGGGGTTCGATCCGTCCCCAACCTGGGGTGAAACATTCGGGGCATGTCGTTGCGATGCGCTCGGCGAGGACACCGGCGCATTCCCGAATAACAGCCATTCTGCTGGGTGAAAAATGTGCCCGAAAATCATTTTCAATCAACACTTTTCCAGACAGGGTCGAGTACTTTTCGATGGCCGACCTGAGTGTGGGCCAGTCCGCGATTCCTTTGGCTAGCGTAATGGTTTGATCTACTTCTGGGGGGATCATGTCTGAGCGAACGATGAGTCCGTGTCTGGGAAAATCCGCGTTTTGCAAGAATTGAGAGATGTCATCCTGCGGGCTGGCGATAATTTTTTGGGCGACGATCTCAAAGCTCTGAATTGTTTCAGCAATGACAAGATCTCGTTCATCGTCAATGAAAACCATGAGTTCGGTGTCTACGGTTGTGAATCCAGAGACCGGATGTGGACCAATTGTTCCTTCACTCGCCAGACCGAGGGGGATACCTGCGGCACGCATACCCGCTGAGGCTTTGTGAATTGCTGTTTCTCTGGGTGAATGCGGGCGCTTTATTTCACCGGTAAAAGTGCCAAACTGATCGGTGTCAATTTCTG
>JBDNFV010000278.1:0-12925 GCA_041689635.1 Candidatus Nanopelagicales bacterium
AGAAGAAGAAGGCGGGTATCTCCGGGTTGGGAAAGTACGACTTCATCGGTGTTGGATAGCGGATTGTCCAAGGCCACAGCGAGCACGAAGTCCTCCTCGAACACCGGAATCTCGATGACGTTCGATTCACCCGTTGACAGCGCGACTCAAGCTACATCGATATCTCCGCGGCGAAGGGATTCGATCAAGCGGGCGGTTTGATCTTCATGCACTTGAAGTCCCAGCGCGGGTGCCTCTTTGAGTAAAGTGTTCAAAAAGGCGGGAAGCACATGAGGCGCAATGGTCGGGATCAGACCAAGTCGAGCCTCCCACGTAATCATTGCGCAGCCCCCACCGAACGGCGGGCCAAGGGTAAAAGGCTCTCCCCCTCAGCGGTGACAATTACATACCGCGATTTACGATCCACAAGTTGGCTACGCAAGTTTGATTTAAGTGAGGAGAGCGCCTGGCTCAACGTAGGCTGGGAAACCCCAATCCGATCGGCGGCTTCACCGAAGTGTTGGGTGTGAGCAGCAGCCACAAATGCCCTCGGCTGGGCTGATTGTGGGTGGTTGAACCTTTATAGTTACAGACCATGGCGGGATCGCCCGTTTGTCCTAGGGGCTAAGCGGCTCTCACGCCACCGCCACCGCTTCGGCCGGAGCCGAACTTCGGATCAGATAGTCAAATGCACTCAGCGCCACATTTGCGCCAGCACCAAGTGCTATCACGATCTGCTTGAACGGCACCGTGGTGCAGTCGCCGGCGGCAAAGACTCCCGAAATGGACGTGCGACCGTGGTCATCAATCACGATCTCGCCATGGGGAGAAAGTTCCATCGAACCTTTTAACCATTCCGTATTGGGTAATAGACCAATTTGCACAAAAATTCCTTCGACTTCCAACTGGTAAATTCCGCCCTCCACCCGATCTTGGAATGCGAGACCCGTTACTTTGTCGCCGTCACCAAGGACCTCGGTGGTGTGAGCATTCAGAATAATGTCCACGTTTGCCAGGCTATGCAATTTACGTTGAAGTACTTCATCGGCGCGCAGCTGGTCAGCAAATTCGATCAACGTCACGTGTTCAACGAGTCCAGCGAGATCAATGGCGGCTTCAACACCGGAATTACCGCCGCCGATGACAGCCACCCGCTTACCCTTGAATAACGGACCGTCACAGTGCGGGCAGTACGTCACACCCTTGTTGCGGTACTCATCTTCTCCGGGTGCATTCATTGACCGCCAGCGCGCGCCAGTGGATACAACAACCGTCTTTGACTTGAGGACCGCACCGCTCTCCAGTTCCACTTCGATCAGCCCACCGGCCTGCGCAGCCGGTGTGATGTGGACCGCCCTTTGAAGGTTCATAAGATCCACGTCGTACTCGAGAACATGCTGTTCCAGAGCGGCAACCAGCTTGGGGCCTTCGGTGTGCTGGATTGAGATGAAATTATCAATACCCATCGTCTCAAGAACCTGACCACCGAAGCGCTCCGCAGCGATACCCGTACGAATACCCTTGCGCGCGGCGTAGATCGCGGCGGCAGCACCGGCGGGTCCACCGCCAACAACGAGTACGTCGAAGGGATCCATTCCCGCGATTTTTTCGGCTTGTCGAGCCACTGCACCGGTATCAAGCTTGGCCATGATCTCCTCGAGACTCATGCGCCCCGAAGCAAATATCTCGCCGTTGAGAAAAACCGAAGGGACCGCTAACACTTGACGTTCATCGACTTCAGATTGATACAGCGCTCCGTCGATCGCCACATGTGTGACGCGTGGGTTCACGATGCTCATGAGATTCAATGCCTGAACAACGTCGGGGCAATTTTGGCAGGTCAACGAGAAATAAGACTCGAAGTGGTAATCCCCCTTGAGACCACGAACCTGCTCAAGAACCTCTTTCGACGTCGTGGAAGGGTGACCGCCTACCTGCAGCAGTGCGAGGACAAACGAGGTGAATTCGTGACCCATGGGAATGCCAGCAAAGCGCACAGAGATATCAGAATTGGTGCGGGCAACCGAGAACGAAGGACGGCGAACGTCATCATCGCGCCGCACCGCGGTGATTTTTTCCGACAGAGCCGCGACCTCGTCGAGTAACTGGGCAAGCTCGACGGACTTCACGCTGTCATCGAGAGAAGAGACCAACTCAATGGGAAAAATAACCTTGTCGAGATGCGATTTTAGTTGACCGGTGATTGTTACATCAAGCATGGGAATCTCCAATTATTAGTGCAGCATTACGTGGATCTGATGAGCTCAGGTCGTGGGAACCTAAATTTTGCCGACGAGATCAAATGATGGGGCAAGGGTCAATTCGCCTTCTTCCCATTTGGCCGGGCAGACCTCACCGGGGTGGGCAGCGACATACTGGGCGGCCTTGATCTTGCGAACTAACTCTGCTGCGTTTCGACCAACCCCCTCGGAAGAGATTTCCATGAATTGGATGAAACCCTGAGGATCAACGAGGAAGGTTGCCCGATCGGCGAGGCCGACCCCCGGGCGCATGACGTCAAAGTTATTCGTGATGGTGCCACTCTGATCTCCCACCATGAAGTAGTCGATCTTTTTAATGGTCTCAGAGGACTCATGCCACGCTTTGTGGGTGAAGTGGGTGTCGGTTGATACCGAGAACACTTCAACGCCTAACTTTTGCAGTTCCGGGTAGAAGTCGGCAAGGTCACCCAATTCGGTGGGGCAGACGAAGGTGAAGTCCGCAGGATAAAAAAAGAAAACAGCCCACTTGCCTTGGGTGTTTGATTCGGTCAGGTCAACGAATGCACCTCGGCGATATGCGCTCGCCGCGAACGGCTTAATTTTAGTTCCGATCAGTGCCATTTAGATCATTCCTCATCATGTGGTTCGGGTCTAGGAAGATAAAAGGCTATGACGATAAAACGAATCGTGCAAATCGACTTAGACAAAAAACGCGATAAGCAAAACCTTTGATGATTCGATGGGGCTATCCGATTTATTTATGAGGATTAAAGGTTCGCAGACGCAGGCTATTGGTGACAACAAAGACGCTAGAGAAGGCCATCGCGGCGCCAGCGATCATTGGATTGAGGAGTCCCGCCATGGCCAGTGGTATCGCCGCGACGTTGTAGGCGAAGGCCCAAAACAGGTTCCCTTTGATTGTGCTCAAGGTCTTACGGGCGAGTTCTATACCCGTAGCTGCGCTTGTCAGGTTGCTGTTTATCAGCGTGATGTCACTTGCTTCGATGGCGACGTCGGTACCGGACCCCATGGACATGCCAAGATCGGCCTGGACGAGCGCGGCGGCGTCATTGACACCGTCGCCCACCATCGCAACAACATTACCTTCTGATTGGAGTTGAGTGATAATTCTCACTTTGTCTTCGGGCATAACCCCCGCGAAGATGCGATCAATTCCCACTTCTTTAGCGACCTGTTCGGCTGCGCTGTGATTATCACCTGAAATCAGTACTGGCGTGAGTCCAAGTTCCTTGAATCGTGAGATCGCGCTTGCGGAGTCGGCCTTGATGGTGTCAGAAACAGAGATTAGGCCACGCACGTCACCGTCCCAGACAACCGCAATGACCGTGTGGCCGCGATTTTGGTGGTCCAGTACCCAGTTTGCATCGCTATCTAACGCCCACTCTTGCGTGAGCCAATCAGGGTTTCCGATAATTGCGGCTTTGCCGTCAATCAATCCTTGGACGCCGCGTCCTTGGGTTGAGGAGAAGTCGACTGGTGTTACAAGCTCAACCCGCTCTTTGGCATACATGGAGATCGCTTTGGCAATCGGATGTTCGCTGGAGTTTTCCAGGGAACCAGCGACAATTAAAAACTCATTTTCGGACACATTCAGTGACAGTTGGATTTGCTGAACCGACATTTTTCCAGTCGTGATAGTGCCGGTTTTGTCTAAGGCAATTGTGTCGACCCGCTTGGTTGATTCAAGAATTTGCGGTCCACGAATCAGAACACCCAACTGCGCGCCGCGCCCGGTCCCCACCAGGAGAGCGGTGGGTGTGGCTAAGCCAAGTGCGCAGGGGCAAGCGATTATCAATACGGCAACTGCGGCGGTGAACGCGAAACTTGATCCCGCTCCAGCGATGAGCCAACCCAGCAAGGTTCCGACCGCTAGGAGGATCACGATGGGAACAAAAATGGCTGAAACCCGATCGGCTAAGCGCTGAATCGGGGCTTTACCGGTCTGGGCTTTTTCCACCAAGTCCGTGATTCGTGCCAGGGCCGTGTCTGCGCCAACAGCGGTTGCTTCAATCACCAGACGGCCACTCGCATTGAGTGTCGCACCAATCACCGTGTCGCCCGCGGTTACTTCTACTGGGATCGACTCTCCAGTGATCATGCTTTCGTCCACGGCTGAGGCGCCTTCAACTACTTTCCCATCTGTTGCAATTCGCTCTCCCGGTCGAACAACAAAATGGTCACCTAATTGCAACATGCCAATCGGGATTTGCTTCTCTGCACCGTCTGCAACAACTGAAACAGTTTTGGCGCCGAGGTTCAGTAGCGCCGTTAAAGCGGCGCTGCTTCGCGATTTCGCGCGTGCTTCGAAATAGCGGCCGAGCAGGATGAACACGGTTACCGCTGACGCAACTTCAAGGTAGATCTCGCTGGTTCCATCGTGGTTCGGTAATAGTGTGAATTCCATTGTCATTCCGGTTTCACCGGCTCCACCAAAAAAGAGTGCGTACAGCGACCAGATGTAAGCGGCACTCACGCCCATCGAGATCAGTGTGTCCATGGTTGCATTGCCGTGCCGAAGGTTGATCCACGCGGCTCGGTGAAATGGCAGTGCACCCCACACAACAACAGGGCTGGCTAGCGTCAGTGACAGCCACTGCCAGTAGTCAAACTGAAGTGCCGGAATCATTGCCATGAGCACCACCGGGACGGTAAGGATGCCGGAAATGATCAGTCGATTACGAAGGGAAACTTCAACAGAATCTTTGGGTTCTGTTTCATCTTGGTTCTCGTGCGTAACTTCTTTGGCCGAGTAACCGGCCGATTCGACCGCAGCGATGGCGTCGGTGACTGTAATATTTATGGGGAGATTCACCATCGCATTTTCGGTGGCAAAGTTGACGGTTGCGCTAACTCCGGGAAGTTTATTGAGCTTTTTTTCCACCCGCATGGCGCATGAGGCGCAGGTCATTCCACCTAGGGATAGGACAACCGGTGTGGTCGTTGTCGCGTTCATGCTGGGGCGATCGTGTAGCCCGCTTCTTCGACCGCTTCAGCAATATCTGCATCACTGATTTCTTCGTCTGACGCAATCGTTACCGGTGAAATCGCATTGGCGTGAAGATCGACGATGACGCTGGTGACTCCAGAGATCTTGGAGAGCTCTTCGGTGACCGCTCTGACACAGTGATCGCAGGTCATTCCATCTACATTTACGGTTTTGCTGGACATGTTCGCTCCTTTGGATTGCTTAACTCTTAACCAGTCGTTCAATTGCTTGTTGGGCTTCTTTGATCTTGAGGGTTGCCTCTTCCCCACCTTTGCCGAGTGCGTCGGCGACACAGTGCTGAAGGTGATCCCCCAAAAGAACCAGCGCGACAGCCTGCAAAGCCTTAGTTGCTGCAGAGACTTGGGTGAGTACGTCGATGCAGTAGGTGTCTTTCTCGACCATGCGCTCAATCCCGCGCACTTGGCCTTCGATGCGTTTGAGTCGCTTGAGGACCGCGACTTTGTCGTCCGAGTAACCTGCATCCATGACTTCACGATACCCCATAGGGGTATATTATTTGCAGGTGGTCGTGGTGCCTGGGGAAATGGTGCCCCCCAGCAGGTAGGCGTCAACACGATCGCTCACACATGCGCTGCCCTCACCGTAGGCGGTGTGGTTGTAGCCACCCTGCCACAGAACCAATTCCGCATTGCCCAGTCGGTCGGCAACTTCTATGGCCCACTGGGCCGGAGTCGCTGGGTCATTTTCTGTTGCAACAACCATGATCGGCACGGATGCTTGAGCGGTGATGCCAGTCGCCGGTTCCGCTGAATACGGCCAGTCCTTACAAGAGAGAACTCCCCAGCCCAGGCTCTCCCCAAATGTTGGTGCGCTTTTTGAGAGCTCGTCTGCAAAATCTCGCACTTGATCAACGCTTTGGGTTACCGGAAAGTCAAGACAGGAGACCGCATAAAAAGCGTCTGTTGAGTTATCCGTGTAACGGCCGTCAGGTCCCCGACCAACCCGTTGGTCAAGAAGTTTCAGCAGTTCGGTTGGGTCGCTTTGGATCATTGCTGAATTCAAGGCTGCGCGTAAATCCGGAAAATCGTATTGTGGGAAATAGAGGTAACTCACAATCGCGAAGGTGGCCAACCCTTCGGTGAGTTCGCGTTGGTTCTCACCCGTCAGTGGTCTGGAGTCAAGGTCAAGCAGGAACTGCCGGATTTGTTGAACTCCTTGATCAACGCTTCCGGTAAGTGGGCAATCACTTTCCTTGAGACAGTCACTGACAAAGTAGCGGAGTAATACTTCAAATTCTTCGGCCTGTGCTTTTGTGACCACCAACTGATTCACATAAGTGGGGAGGACACCATCAAGCACAATGCGACCAACCCGGCCGGGAAACAGCCCAATGTAGGTGATCCCGATCGCGGTGCCGTAACTCTTCCCCAGCAAGTTCATTACCGGGTCACCCACGAGTGCTCTGGCAATATCCATGTCCTTTGCAACTTCTACCGTTGACATGTGGGCGATCAGCGGATCGTCTTCCTGTGCACAGGCCTGCCCAATGAACCCGGAATCAAGGATCAACCGGTTTTCTTCCAGTTCGGTGTCGGGTGATGCATCGGCTGACATCAGTGCGTCAATCTGTTCATCGGTTAAGCACCGAATCGCGTCGCTGTGACCAACACCACGCGGATCAACTCCCACAATGTCGAATGACTCGCGTATCTGCTCGGTGACAATCGCGTTAGCGGCCTTGGCGTAGTCAAATGCGCTGCCGCCCGGGCCACCCGGATTAACAAACAGTGACCCAATTGATTCACCCCGTGCCCGGACCTTGGTCATTGCGAGATTGACTCGATCACCTTCGGGGTCCTGGTAATCCAATGGCACCTCAAAACTCGTGCAGTCCGCCTCACCACAATTGCGCCATTGGATCTGTTGGTTGTAAAAGTAGTCAAGACCAGGTGTCGTTGATTTAATTGGCTGCGTAATTGGGGGGCTTGGGGCGATTGCATTCGTGCTTGAGCACGCCGAGATCATCATGGCCCCGGCAACTCCCAATACGAGCGCGCGGATGCCGACTGGTACTGACCGGGTCATGCGCCTTACGGTATATCGGTGAGCCGACAACGCCGTACACCGGCAGAGATCTCTGCCATGGTCGAGGCCGGGATTGCCCGAGGGTTAAATGTGATTGACGCTTTTACCGCTGCCACCGGGAAACGGACTCTGGATCGAGCCCACAAGAAGCAACTTGCCACACAAAAAAGTGCTCGTAGAAAGTATCGGGCTCGCTTGGACTCGCTGAGGTTTGGAGCGATTGCTGGAGGTGGGACTGCAATTGCCGGTGGAGCTCTCGCCATTGTGAGTGTCAGCCCCGGACTGTGGATCGTTAGCGCCGGTGGCGCACTAATCTCGTTGGTGAGTATCAGTCGCTGGCGCCGGATTGGGGAGCGGCCTTTAGTGAGAAACTTGGTCCCGCCTGCCACTTCGTTACCTCGCGGGGCCATAGGTCGTGACTCCGTTAGGCGTTACCTCACCGTTCGCACCCAAGTGGTGAACATGAGTGCCAGCGTGAGCGTTTTACACGATGACGCGAGTATTGAAATGATCAATGCTGATGCCGAAGCAGCAGTCGCGCTAAACGCACTTTGTGAGCGCCTCCTCGTTTTACATCAATTGGGTTCCTCACTACCGGGAACTGCAGCGGCTACGAGCGCCGCGAGCGCCGCGGGAGTTGTTGCTCTGAGATTGGACGTTGGGTGCGAGGGTTACGACAATTTACTTGCCGCAGCCGCTGAACTACTCGCCTCACCCGACATTGGTGGAATGGTGAATTTGCAGCCGGCAGCTGACTCGCTCATCGCTTACTCGTATGGACTGATGCGAGTTTCGGATCTTTGATAGACACCATGAGTGCCTCGACGGCAAGTTGCGGTGGCGTGTTCGCCTTTATTGATGCTCGTGCATGTTCAATTGCTTCAAGGGTTCGGGTCGTATCGGCGGGATTCCCGCGAGCAGCAAATGACTCGATCACCGGGCGCATTTCTTGATTGATCAATTCAAGACTGCTATCAAGTTGGACGATTAAAATATCGCGGAATAATCCGAGTAGATCAACAAGGGATCGATCAACTTCGTCACGGATCATCCGCTTGCGCCTAGTTTTTTGGTGGGCGAGAAGTTGTTTCTTGGCAGAATCGACACTGCGCTTGGACGACCCGGCGATTCGACTCCCCTCTTCAATTCCAAAGGCGGCCCGAAGTAACTGATCCTCTTTGCTATCGAGTGAATCAGCTCGGGTGTTCGCAGCCGTTGTCGCCTCGGTGACGATGTCACGTGCCGCATACATGCACGAGGGGATGTCACGAAGGCTGATAGCTGAACGGAGATCGGATTGCCTTCTGGTTCGGCTCGCTTCCTCGGTCGCCAGCCCACGAGCCCGACCGATATGACCCTGAGATGCTCGTGCTGCAAAAGCTGCCATTGCCGGGTCGACCTGGTAGGTATTGATCAGCAATTGGGTGACATCTTGGGTTGTCGGAGTTCGCAGAGAAATGTGTCTAGTCCTTGACACGATTGTTGGCAGGACGTCTTCAACACTGGGGGCGCACAAAACCCAAACTGTATGTGGTGTTGGTTCTTCAAGACTTTTTAGCAGTGAATCAAATGCCTGGTCGGTGAGGCGATCCGCATCCTCCATCACAATAACCCGCCAAGGACTGTCAATCGGTGCAAGCGCTGAGAGCCTCACCAGTTCACGGGCTTCATCTACCCCGTAGGACAAACCACTGGGAACGATGATTTCAACGTCGGGGTGACCACCAACCGGAGCCATTCGACAAATCTGACAGGTACCGCAACCGTCCAGAGGGCACATCAGTGCCGCGGCAAATGTTGTTGCAGCCGTTGATCTTCCCGATCCAGGCGGACCGGTAATTAACCACGCATGAGTCATGGCCGGACCGGGTTCACCAATCCGAATTTTCCCTGCATCCGTGACAGCCCGGCTCAGTTTTTCAACAACATCAATCTGACCTACCAATGCATTCCAGATCGGTTGCACAACTAGTCCAATTCCTGCATTACCCGTTGGCGAATAATCTCAGCGATGTCCTCTTTGGTTCCCGTTGCATCCACAACCAAGTAACGGTCAGGATCAAGGGCGACAATTTCTAGGAATGCTGCCGCTACATCACGGTGGTACTGCATGGGTTCAGCCTCCATGCGATCAGGGATAACGACTCTTTTCATGCTTATTTCAGGGTCAAGGGTTAACACGATCGTGAGATTTGGCAACAGTCCCCCAGTCGCCCACATGCTCAGATCTCGGACTCGCTCCGCACCCAGTGCACGCGCAAAGCCTTGGTAGGCAATTGATGAGTCGATGAAGCGATCACAAATGACGACATCGCCGTTGGCCATGGCCGGCCGGATCACCCGAACGACATGATCGCCGCGTGCCGCAGCAAAAAGCAAGGCTTCACTTTGCGGATTCATTCCCACATGTTCGCGGCTCAGCACCGTGTCACGGATTTGTTCGGCCGCTGAAGTCCCTCCCGGCTCGCGCGTACGAACAACTTTCTTTCCGATCTCGGTCAGGTATTGCGCCAGTAGAGCTTCCTGCGTGGACTTACCAACGCCTTCGCCACCCTCGAATGCAATAAAATACCCGGTCATTGTTTTCCTAGATGGATACTTCTTGGCCGGACATGGCGTCAGCTGCTGTTGGCTCGACTTTTCTCGCTACCGTTTTTCTGGCTACCTTTTTTGTCGTTTTCTTGGCAGCTTTCTTAGCTGGTGCTCGCTTCGCGACCTTCTTGGCAGCTTTCTTGGCTGGTGCTCGCTTCGCGACCTTCTTGACCGCTGGGCCTTTGGCCCGACGCTCCGCAATGAGATCGCTCGCACGATCAATACCAACACTCATGGGGTCATCTGCAACGCGAAGGGTTGCATTGATTTCACCGTCGGTGACATAGGCACCAAAGCGCCCCTCTTTAACAACGATCATTTTGCCGCTGGAAGGGTCAACGCCAACTTCACGTAATGGTCCAGCTGCTTGACCTTTGCCGCGTCGCGCCTTTGGCTGGGCATATAACACGAGTGCTTCGGCCAGGGTCACGTCAAAAATTCGATCCTCGTTATCCAGGGAACGCGAATCCTTACCCTTCATGAGATAGGGACCGTAACGACCATTTTGGGAGGTGATCTCTTCGGCGCTATCGGGGTCGATACCCACAACGCGTGGCAGGCTAAGAAGCGAAATTGCTTGATCCAATGACACCTCACTCGGCCTCATGTAACTAAACAAAGACGCGGTTCGTGGTTTCGCTGATTTGGGTGAACCCTCCGGCAGATTTTCGGTGACATAGGGTCCATAGCGCCCAGACTTAGCAACGATGATCAGTTCGGTGTCAGGGTGAAGACCGAGTTCGCGGTCCCCTGAAGGCTCAAGGAGTAGTTGCTCGGCAAGTTCTGCGGTGAGTTCATCGGGCGCCGTACTCATCGGGATATTCGCGCGTTCTTCTCCGCGCTCAACATAAGCGCCGTAACGACCCACGCGAAGCATTGCATCCGTTCCCTTAATGGGCATGGTCGCAATTCCTCGGGCATCAATTGCACCAAGGTCTTCGGTGAGTGCTTTTACGCCGTGAAAATGCCCTTGGGCCATTTGGCCACCGCGCCAGAATGCATCCAGTTGCTTAATGCGATTGGTTTTGCCCATCGCTATTTCGTCGAGTGCTTCCTCCATGTTGGCCGTGAATTTGTAGTCGACAAGTTCACTGAAGTGTTCCTCAAGGAGCCGCACTACAGCAAGGGCGGTGAAACTAGGGACGAGCGCCGATCCTTTTTTCCACACGTATCCACGATCAACAATCGTTGACATAATCGACGCATACGTTGACGGCCGACCAATTCCCAATTCTTCCAGTTTGCCCACCAATGTTGCTTCGGTAAATCGCGCTGGTGGCTTGGTGGTGTGACCTTCGGGCGTGAGTTCTTTAGCATTGAGTTTCTGCCCCTCACTCAGCGCTGGGAGTTGACGGTCCTCTTCCTTGTCGTCATCCGTTGCTAGGTCGTCAAGGGCGGCCTTGAATCCGGCGAAGATCACCACGGTTCCGCTGGCACTAAATTCTGCATCTCTGCCATCGGCTGCTGGTGCGCCGAATTTGATCGTGGTGGTGGCGACCTGAGCATTCACCATCTGGCTGGCCACGGTGCGTTTCCAGATCAGTTCATAAAGCAGGAATTCGTCTCCGGTCAGTTCCTTACTCACTTCGCCCGGAGTACGAAACGTGTCACCGGCGGGACGAATTGCTTCGTGCGCCTCCTGGGCATTCTTCGACTTGTTGGCCCACACCCTCGGAGTAGCCTCAACGTACTCGGGGCCATACAGCTCTGTTGCTTGTTTGCGCGCCGCGTTTAATGCTTGGGCGGACAGGTTCACCGAGTCGGTACGCATATACGTGATGTAGCCGTTTTCATAGAGCCCTTGGGCAACCCGCATGGTGCGCTGAGAACCCCAACGGAAGCGCCCCGAAGCTTCCTGCTGAATTGTAGAAGTGGTGAAAGGTGCTTTTGGTTTGCGCTGGCCTGGCTTTTGTTCCACTGAGCGAACCGTGTATTCGACGCCGGCAAGGGATGCAACAAAAGCTTTTGAATCCGTTTCGTTAAAAACGACAACATCAGTCTTTGAAAGCTCGCCGGCCTGGTTAAAGTCACCGCCTGATGCAATTCGCCTACCGTCAATTGTTGAAAGCTTGGCTTCAAAGTCTCCTGGTGTGAACTTTCCTTTAATATCCCAGTAACCCGCGGAATTAAATGCCATCCGGATTCGTTCGCGCTCAACAACAAGTCGCACGGCCACTGATTGAACGCGTCCGGCCGATTTGGCCTCGCGACCAATCTTTTTCCACAGCACCTCAGAAACCGGATAACCATAAAGTCGGTCGACAATTCGTCGAGTCTCTTGGGCCTCCACCAGATCCATGTCAACGTCGCGGGTGTTAGTTACTGCTTGTTGGATGGCTTCTTTGGTGATCTCATTGAACACCATGCGCTTGACGGGGACCTTGGGTTGAAGGACCTCCATCAGGTGCCAGGAGATTGCTTCGCCCTCGCGGTCCTCGTCCGTTGCCAACAGGAGTTCGTCGGAATTCTTGAGTGCAGCCTTGAGCGCCTTGATCGTGGCTTTTTTTGATTCGTGGACTATGTAAAAGGCTTTGTACCCATCATCGACGTCAACGGCGAGCTTGGCCCACGGCTTCTTGCGCTCCTCAAGTGGCAGGTCAGACTTTTTGGCAACGAGGTCGCGAATATGACCGACCGATGCCAGAACCTCGTAGTCGGGTCCTAGGTAGCCGGCAATCTTCTTCGCCTTGGCCGGTGATTCAACAATCACCAGTGTCTTCGAAGCCATGTGATCCTTTCGGGTCCGGGGCCAAATTTCCCCTGCGATCGAAGCCTGACGGTAGGACACACCTATATATATGTGTTGCACCGCCCCCTGGCTTCAGTAATCTCGGCCTATTCGATCAGAGGGCAATGCCCAAGGGACACCACAATTACAACACCTGACCCGCGGGCATCAGGTCAACTGGATCGGAGTTGAGAAACTCGCCCCCGGGTAACACCCAGAATCGTCGCGATGTCACTTACGGAAAAGCCCGATGCGCGCAATTGCGCAACCAAAGTTCGGACCCGAAAGGCTGCCTGCGTTTGGAGTTGCGCGGCGTCTGCGGTGAGCTTCTTCACTTCATGAATTTCTTCC
>JBDNFV010000279.1:0-1633 GCA_041689635.1 Candidatus Nanopelagicales bacterium
CGCGAGGACTTGGACCCGGTTACCCCAGCCGGAGTCAACTATTGCATCGGCCGCGATCCCTGGTCGTGGGTCGGCGAGGACGTCATTCATGGTGAACTCGCGGTTGGTCACGCCAAGACCCATGGTGGCATTTCCTTGCGGGTCCAGATCAATGACGAGGACGCGTTCACCGCGCTGCCAAGCGGCACTGGCCAATCCCAGAGCGACGGTGGTTTTGCCAACCCCACCCTTCATGGAGAGCACGGCCAACGTTTGCATGGCTCTAAGCCTATGAGTTCGCGGACTTTTCTTTGGCAGCGGCGTAGTCGGCCAAGGCGACCTCGCGTTCTACTTTGTGATCGACAATGGGTCGTGGATAGTCGTGTGCGTAGCCATCGGGTTCATCCCATGGTTGATGGGCCGATGCTCCGGGCAGGTGCGCGAGTTCGGGGAGATAGCGCCTGACGTAGTCGCCGTTGGGATCGAACTTGATGCCTTGGGTAATGGGGTTAAATATCCGGTAAAAGGGTGACGCGTCGGTTCCGCACCCGGCGGTCCACTGCCAACCGTGGGAGTTGCTGGCCAGGTCACCATCACGCAACCGCTGCATGAACCACGGGGCGCCAACCTGCCACGGGATGTGTAGGTCTTTAATCAGGAAACTGGCCACCACCATGCGAACCCGATTGTGGACCCACCCTTCGCTCAGGAGTTGCCGCATCCCGGCGTCAACGAATGGGAACCCGGTCCGACCTTGCTTCCACGCTTGCACATGCGCCTCCGCGGTGGCTCCGCTGGCCCAAGCCATGTTCGTGTCAAATTTTTCATTGAGTGAAACATGTGTGCTTGTTGGTGTATTGAACAATACGTCGGCATAAAACTCGCGCCAGCAGATTTCTTTTTTAAACACCTCGTCGTTTTCCCCTAATTTTGCGAGCAAACTACGCGGATGAATCTCACCGTATTTTAAGTGGTGGGAGAGCGAACTGGTGCCGGCAAGATCAGGACGGTTGCGGTCTTCCGCGTAGGTGGCCAAGGAGTCGGCCCTGAAACCGTTCCAGGTGTCCCAGGCTGCCGTCTCGCCGGCTGGCGGAAGAGTGAGTCCCGGGATTACTGTCGGTTGCGGGATATCTTGCGTGGGGGCGGACTGAAATGCGAAGTTTGCCGGAATGGAATCCGCGGGTTTGCGCCAACCGTGAACACACCACGCCTTGTAAAACGGTGTGAAAACTCGGTAAGGGGTTTCGTCGCTTTTCAGTACCCGGCCTGGAGCCACCGCGTAGGGCGATCCGGTGCGGATTAAGTCCGCGCCGATTTCGTGGAGGGCTGTTTCAACGCTGGTGTCTCGTTTGCGTCCGTAGGGGCCAAAATCAGCGGCAATGTGCACGGTGCTGGCGGAGACTTCTTGGGCAAATTGCGGCACAACGTCAGCTGGTACCCCGGACCGAATAATGAGGTGACCACCAAGTTGCCCATTAAATTTGGTGAGTGAATCGATCAGGTAGTTTGTTCGCACCGAGCCGGGTTGCGGCCACAAAACCGGATCGATCACGAATAGGGCAAAAACATTGGGGTCGGCAGCGATTGCTTCAAGGAGTGCGGGGTTGTCACCCAGCCTCAGGTCGCGTCTAAACCAGATGATCGAACTCACGAG
>JBDNFV010000280.1:0-1353 GCA_041689635.1 Candidatus Nanopelagicales bacterium
CAGGGGACGAAAAGTCAGACAAAAATGATTTGGGTAGTTGGTTGATCGCCATGGGTGCACCCGCATCCATCACCTACCTGATGCCCAGTGAAATAACGGGATTGGATATTGCGCCATTAGCCTCGATGTTAGGTGGAGTGGGGATCAAAGGCGGGATGCGTGGCGTCGAAGGGGAAAAACAATCCGCGGATGAAATCCGGTGGCTTCCCGTTATTCGCAGTTAGGACGCAGCCCCTCGGCACGGTCCACATTCACTAGTCTTGTAGTCGTGGCAATCAGCGTCGGGGTTGATATCGGTGGAACCAAGATTCTGGCCGGGTTGGTGAATGAGCACGGCGAAATCTTGGCACAGGTCCGCAAGGAAACCCCGCGCAAAGACGCATCGGGAGTGCTCGAGGTCGTCGCTGCGGCCATCACAGAAACCATTGCCAATGTTGAGGCAACCATCACCGGGATCGGCGTCGGCGTTGCAGGTCCGGTGGATTCGGGCAGCACCACGGTGTTCTACGCACCGAATCTGCAATGGGCTGATGTTCCCTTAGCCGCACTCCTGGAAAACGCCGTGGGCCTACCCGTTCTCGTTGAAAATGATGGAAACGCAGCCGCCTGGGGTGAAGCACGTTTTGGTGGCGGAAAAGGTTTTCGTGACGTAGTGGCGGTGACGATCGGTACCGGGATTGGTGGTGGAATTGTGCTTGGTGGCGAACTCTTTCGTGGCTCGCATGGCGCGGCCGGGGAAATAGGTCACATGGGAGCCGTTGCTGACGGGCTTGTGTGTGGTTGCGGGCGCAAGGGCTGTTGGGAGCAGTATGCAAGTGGAAATGCGCTGGTGCGAGATGCGAAAGTCATGTCAACCGAAAGACCGGGTGATGCTCAGATTTTATTGTCACTGGGAGATGGAACCGCCGAGGGTATTCACGGTGAGCACGTCACCGACGCTGCGAAGTTAGGTGACCCGGTAGCAATCGAAGTGCTCGAGCGGCTGGGAGTGTGGCTGGGTCGCGGGCTGGCAAGTCTGAGTGCCATCTTGGATCCACAAATTTTCGTGATCGGTGGCGGGGCTTGTGCGGCGAGTGAATTCTTTTTACCACGCGCTCGGTCAACGCTCGCCGATCGAATAATTGGTAAGCAACACCGGCCAATTCCTGAAATCAACGTTGCCGAGTTGGGAAATAGAGCGGGAATTGTTGGGGCCGCCGATCTTGCGCGGTTGAAGTTTTCGCCGCCGAGCTAGACAACAGCCCCGTCGCCGTAATCCTCGCCGGGTGGAACATGTTTATCTCGCTTAGACATCAGAAAGATGAAGCCGCCCGCGGTTGCAATGAGTCCTGCAGTTGAGATGACGGGGCCAAA
>JBDNFV010000281.1:0-3782 GCA_041689635.1 Candidatus Nanopelagicales bacterium
CAGCTATGGCAACTTCGGCAGCCGATTTCGGTGGCCTTGAGGGCCTCGTAGCCGCATGTCAGGCTGAAGGAAAGCTCAATGTCATTGCACTTCCACCAGACTGGGCCAACTACGGTGCAATCATTGCCGGCTTCGCAGACAAGTACGGCGTCGAAGTAGAAAGCCAGCAGCCTGATGCAAACTCACAGGATGAGATCAATGCTGCAACTCAAAACGCAGGGACTGATCGCGCCCCCGACGTCTTTGACCTCGGACAGGCGGTTGCTCTTGCCAACACGGCAATGTACGCCCCGTACCAGGTTGAGCGCTTTGCCGACATCCCAGCGGCGTTCAAAGATGCAAATGGTCTGTGGGTTAACGACTACGGCGGCTTCATGGCGGTCGGCTACGACGCTAATAAGGTTCCTGAAATCACCTCACTCGATGACCTGTTGGGACCAGATTTCAAGGGCGCCGTTGCACTTAACGGTGATCCAACACAGGCATCAGCAGGTTGGAATGGCGTCATGATGGCCTCGATCGCCAACGGCGGTAGCGTCGATGACATCGCACCTGGCGTTGAATACTTCAAGAAGATGAATGAAGCCGGGAACTTCTTGCCGGTTGACCCAACACCTGCAACTATCGAGTCGGGACAAACTCCAGTTGTATTTGACTGGGATTACTTGCAAGCCGGCCAGGTCGCTGGTTTGGCAGAAAAAGGTATCGACTGGAGAATCTTCGTACCTGAAACGGCTGTCGTCGGTGGCTACTACTACCAGGCAATCAATGCCGATGCTCCGAACCCGGCCTGCGCCCGTTTATGGCAGGAGTACCTGTACTCACCAGATGGTCAGAATGGTTGGCTCGCTGGCGGTGCACGTCCGGTACTAGCTGACGTTTACTCTGCAGAAGGCACACTCGACGCCGAGGCATTTGCAAAACTGCCTCCAGTTTCCGGTGACCCCATCATTCCTAACGACAAGCAGGTAATCACGGGAAATGAATACTTGATTGCCAATTGGTCAGCGGCAGTCGGCGGCTAAAAACCCTTGACGCAAACGAACACTCTCGAGACCGGCCCCTCACTAAGGGGGGCCGGTCTTCGACATGCGCGTCGAGCACTTCCCTATCTCGGAGTCGTCCCCTTCCTTGCTTTGGTGGGGGTTTTCTTTTTGTGGCCCACGTTTATCGTGGTTACGCAAGCATTTATTGATGACCAAGGTGCATTTACCTTGGAATATGTCACCACCGTGGCGACCAGTGAAGTCAATTTAAATGCGTTCCGCAATTCCATTCAAATCTCGGTAATCACGGCACTGCTCGGCGGTATTTTCGGCGGATTACTTGCGTGGGCGGTAGCAAATAGCCGTCGACATGGAATGTTTAGACGCGCAACAATGGCCGCCTCGGGTGTCTTCGCTCAATTCGGTGGCGTGATGTTGGCCTTCGCCTTTTTAGCAACCTTCGGCTTTAACGGCCTAGTAACACTATTCTTTTCTGAAAACTTCGGAGATTCATTTCTGAGCAATCCGACCTGGTTATACGGAATTTGGGGTCTGTGCGTTGTTTATACGTTCTTTCAGATTCCGCTGATGTTAATTGTGTTCCTTCCGGCCGTTGAAGGTTTACGCGGTGAATGGCGAGAGGCCAATGACAGCTTGGGCGGCAGTACCTGGCGGTATTGGAGGCACGTGGGAGGTCCAGTACTGCTCCCCAGTTTCATGGGCGCGATCCTTCTACTTTTTGCGAATGCCTTTTCGGCCTATGCAACCGCCGCGGCTCTTATCTCACAAGGCTCACCGATAGTCCCTTTGCAAATTCGAGGTGCGATCGGAAGTGAGGTGGCACTGGGTGGGGCTGCATTCGGTAAAGCGCTGGCCCTTGGCATGGTAATCGTGGTCGGTGTCGTCATGATCGGTTATGTGCTGCTACAGCGTCGGGTTTCCAGGTGGCAGCAATGAGAAGACTCACAGGAATTACCCGCATCTGGCGAGCCGTAATTTTATCAATAATCGGTTTCTACATGCTGCTGCCCATTGTTGCGATGGCGGACTTCAGCACGAGAGCTGGAACAGGCGGTGGGCGAACCCTAGATTCATGGGCCGCAATTCCAACCGCGCCCGGCTTGCTTGAGTCGGTCGCTGTTTCATTGCAACTTGCGCTTCTTGCTGTTCTGGGGATCCTAGTCTTGCTCGTACCCACCATGATTTGGGTTGATTTGCGTTTGCCATTAATGCGACGACCTCTAGAAGTCCTATGCCTTTTACCCATCGCGATCCCAGCGATTGTCATTGTTGTGGGAATCGCCCCGATTTACCGCTGGCTCTCCCAATTTTTTGGTTCATCACCACTTTCCTTGGCGTTCGTGTACACAATTTTGACCTTCCCATTCGCTTATCGCGCCGTCAATACCTCCTTGAGAAGTATTGACGTCAATACCTTGGCCGAGGCCGCGCGAACCTTGGGTGCGAGTTGGCCACGGACTATCGCTGGAATCATCATTCCGAATATTCGAAATGGAATTCTGGGTGCCTGTGTCATCTCGATTGCACTCGTTTTGGGTGAATTTACAATTTCATCTCTTCTCAATTATGAAACCATGCAGGTGGTAATTAACCTTCTAGGCAAACGCGAAGGACAAATTTCTGTTGCAGTTTCGTTAGCCGCATTAATTTTCGCCTTCGTGCTACTCGTAGCAATACCAACATCAGGAAAGAAACAGGAGGTGGGTCAAGGTGTCGGTTAACGCTACCTCTCCCCCAGCAGTTGAATTAAAGGCTCTTAGGCGTGCATTTGGTCCCGTCGTCGCGCTCAATGATTTCTCATTGGAAATCGCTCAAGGCGAATTGGTGGCACTCCTTGGACCTTCCGGCTGTGGAAAGACAACTGCGTTGCGCGCACTTGCCGGACTTCAAGATCTTGATTCAGGTCAGATCGTTGTTCAAGGAAAAGACATTACCCGCTTGCGTGCAAGCAAGCGCGACATGGGCATGGTTTTCCAGTCATACAGCCTTTTCCCTCACATGAGCGCTCTGGAAAATGTTGAATATGGCCTTCGCCTGCGCAAGGAATCTCGAAACAAAGACACCCGCGCCAAGCGCGCAATCGAAATGTTGGAGTTGGTGGGCCTCCACACTCAAGCCAAAAGATTCCCACACCAACTTTCTGGGGGACAGCAGCAACGAGTTGCTTTAGCACGAGCACTTGCGATCGCGCCCGATGTTTTGCTACTCGACGAACCTCTCTCGGCACTTGATGCAAAAGTCCGCAGTCAATTGCGGGATGAAATCAGACGCATTCAATTAGAGCTGGGAACCACAACACTCTTTGTTACCCATGACCAGGAAGAAGCACTGGGCGTTGCCGATCGAGTCGGCGTAATGTCGGAGGGTTCATTGCAGCAGATCGCTAGCCCGGTAGAGCTCTACGAGCGACCTACCTCAGCACTGGTTGCCGAGTTCGTAGGGCTCACGACACCACTGCCGTGCGAAGTAACCGATGGACGCGCGCATTTATTAGGAAGTTCGGTGCCCGTGCTTCCCGGTTCGGTCACAAACGGCCCTGCCCTCGCACTGCTTCGTCCGGAATCAATTGACCTTCTCACCGACCCCACATCAGATTCAATTGTGTTGACCGTCTCCTTCCTCGGTTCAGTGTGTCGGGTAATTGTGCAACTTCCTAATAAAACTCTCCTCACCGTACAAGCCTCCAGTGAACGAATCAGTGACTTCCCACCCGGATCGCGCGTCGGCTTCTCATTTCACTCGCAACCGGTCTTTGCGAAGAGCATTCCTGCGTGA
>JBDNFV010000282.1:0-20425 GCA_041689635.1 Candidatus Nanopelagicales bacterium
AGATCACCGGAAAGGGTCACCGTTGTGAGTTTAGAGCCCAGCAGCAATACTCTTGCCGATCTCGGTGAATCAGGGCTCGTCGCCAAGATTCTTGCGCACATCAGCGAATCGACAGTTTCCGCAATGGGTGTTGAGGTCGCGGCGGGTGATGATGCCGCCGTCCTGCATCCAGGGGGATCCTGCGTTGTCCTGAGCGTCGACATGTATGCCGAGGGCAAACACTTTCGAACCGATTGGTCAACAGCGGTCGAGATTGGTCGACGCTGCGCGGCAGGTTCGATGGCCGATGTCTGTGCGATGGGTTCAACCCCGATTGGGCTACTACTCGCTGTCGGTATGCCATCGACCACGGCTTCAGACTGGGCGGGTGAATTTATTGTCGGCTTCACCCAAGAAGCAGAAGTTGCCGGCGCGGTCCTTCTGGGTGGTGATGTCAGTGATTGCGACACCATTGTTATTTCGGTGACCGCGCTCGGCACTATTGCATCGGGAACCGCGGTCACTCGAAACGGTGCTCGGGCAGGTGACATCGTTGGGATTTGTGGTAGATCCGGTATGGCCGCGGCGGGGCTGCGGATTTTACAAAGCGGCCTGCGTTCGCCACGAGTTTTAGTTGATGCCTTTCGAGTGCCAAGGATTGACTACTCAGCGGGAGCGCGGGCAGCGAAAGGTGGAGCGACCGCGATGATCGACATCTCTGACGGCCTTCTGGCTGATGTAGAGCACATCGCCCGTGGCTCACATGTCGGTGTTGACCTCAGTACCGAGAAGTTTGACCTACCTCAAGAATTAATTTCGGCTGCTGCGGCATTTGGGTTAGACCCTTTGTCCTGGATCCTCACTGGAGGGGATGATCATGCAATCGTGGCGACCTTCCCGCCCAAGAAACGCTTACCAACGGGATTTACCGAGATCGGACGGATAACGGGAGACAAGGCCGCAGAAGTACTCGTTGATGGTGTTCCTTACCGCGAAAGATGGAACGTTGCACCCGGATTCCGACATTTTTCACAGTAGTACCCACCCCTTGGCGCTCCTTGCCCTGCGGGTGATTAGGAAGCGCGAACCACTTTGCCGGCCTTGATACACGAAGTGCATACGTTCAGACGCTTAGGCGTTTTACCGACGAGGGCGCGCACCCGCTGAATATTCGGGTTCCACCGGCGATTGGTCTTGCGTTGTGAATGGGAAACGTTATGCCCGAAGCTTGGGCTCTTTCCGCAGATATCGCAGTTTGCAGCCACAATGACTCCTTCGGTTGTTGTAAAAATATGGATCCAGTCGGATCCGGTTGGAAAGTCGGGTCTAATGCGAGAGGATTACGCAGTTCGTGTTAAACCGGAGAAAGAATAGCCGATCCACCGCGTTGATCTGAAAGAGGGGTTATGAAGAAGGGGCTATGCCAGAGCTGAAGCCGGTGCCTTACGCTGCCAGGGCGTCAATGTTCACCCTACCGATCCTGCACTCGTGGTTGGTGGAGGCCCAAAGTGCCTTGCGGCTGGCCCGTGCGGAAATCGACGCCCTTAACGTGTTCCCGGTCCCCGACGGAGACACCGGCACGAATCTGTACCTGACGGTAGAAGCCGCATGCGGTGCATTTATTGAACCATGTGAGAACCTCGCGCAGGCCGCACCCCGAGTAGGCAGAGCGGCGATCATGGGGGCTCGAGGCAACTCCGGTGTCATTTTTTCGGCTTACCTGCGCGATGTGATGGCCGAACTGGCCGCGAGTCCGCACAATTTCGCACAAGCGCTCACCCAAGGCGCCAGCGGCGCTTATCGCGCTGTCGCCCAGCCACTTGAGGGGACGATTCTTACCGTGGCGACTCACTCGGCGCTTGAGGCGTCCCACCTTGCCGGGCAGGGCGCGGATCTCGTGGAGGTGGCGTGCGCCGCCGCCGATGCCGCCTACACCTCGTTACTTCGCACTCCTGATCTACTCATTCAACTGCGTCAGGCTGGTGTCGTGGACGCGGGCGGACGTGGTTTAGTGGTGGTGTTGGACGCACTTGTCACTGTACTTACCGGCACGACGCCACTGCGTCTTGATCACGCGATGCACCCGGTAAGCGAGTATTCGCGGCACAGGGTCGCACCCGCTGGTAGGGCAAAAGAGATTGAATGTGAAGTCATGTACCACTGTGAAACATCCGAGCGCGATCAATTGCAAAAGGTATTGGAAACACTAGGAACGAGCGTGGCGGTCGCCGGGATTGATTCACTCTGGAAAGTGCACGTGCACGTTCCGCTGCATCGAGTTTCGGACTGCATCAATGCTGGTTTAGCGCGCGGGGTTGTCACGGAGGTCAGTGTTGCCCCAATCGATCTCCAAGCTGGAAATCGAGAGCCTTTCGAAACGACGTCACCCCGTCCGAGGGTTTTACTTGCGGTAACCCATGGTGAGGGTGTCCAACGATTATTGGAATCACTCGAGGTGACATGCATTCCCGCACTCGCATACCAACAACCCTCTGCCGTCGAAATTATTGCGGCGATAAAAGACAGTGATGCGATCGAGGTTGTCATTCTTCCGGCGGATCGTGATACACACCCGGTTGCTGACATTGCAGCCTCGGACATGCGCAGGATGGGTTACCGAGTTTCGGTGATCCCCAGCAGAGCGATCACGCAGTCTCTCGCGGCAATTGCCGTACACGATTCCACCCTGGACTTTGATCGGGATGTGGTCGCTATGACGCGGGCGGCGAGTGCAACCCGCTACGGAGCCATCACTCGCGCTACCCGAGATGTACTGACCATGGCGGGAGCCTGTAAAACCGGTGACTATCTTGGACTCATTGACGGTGAAATTAGCGCGGTTGATCAAAATTTTTTGGCGTCAAGCCAAACCATTCTGCGACGAATGCTGGCCCCCGGAGCCGAACTGTTGACAATTGTTACGGGAGCAGAGGTGTCGACATCGGAAGTTGAATTTATTCTCCAATGGGTCACGGCGAGTTATCCGTTGATTGAATGTGAACTCGTTTCCGGTGAACAGCCATTATGGCCATTTATTTTCGGGGTCGAATAGGTGAGAGCGAACGAATATTTTTTGAGCACGCCACTGAAAGAACTCATCGGCGGTAAAAGCGCCGCAAGTCTGGAAAAGTCTTTGGGCATTACCAGTGCTGGTGAACTGCTCAACCATTACCCGCGAAAGTACATTGATCGCGGGAAACTTACGTCTTTGAGCAACGTGGAAGTCGGGGTCCCGGTAACGATTATGGCCACGATTAAAAGTATTGAAACCAGACGCATGACCCAAAAACGCGGCTTTATCCTGGTGGTCAAGGTCACCGATGGCCGTGACACTATGGAACTCACTTTTTTTAACCAGAGGTGGCGTGAAAAAAATTTACGCGTGGGTCGAGTCGGCCTTTTCGCGGGAACCGTGTCCGAGTTCCGGGGGGTTCGGACACTTACCCATCCTAAATTTGCGCTCTTCGCCGACATTGGGATTGATGTCTCGCAGGAAGCGGATGCAATAACGGAATTCACCGGCGAAATAATTTCGGTCTATCCAAGCACGCAGGATCTTGCTTCGTGGCAGATTCAAGCCGCTATCGACGTGGTGCTCGCGTCGGCGGATGAACTGATTGACCCCATTCCAACCGAACTCGTCACCAAGCATGGGTTTATGACCAAAATCGAATCCCTTCATGCAATTCATCAACCCAAAGATCATGACGAGATCGTTCGGGCGACTCAGCGGATCAAATACGAGGAGGCCTTCGTTCTGCTCGCACTCATGCGCCAGCGCAAAAGTATTGCAAAATCTGCATCGGCGCGTGCTCGAGGTGAAAGCGCCCCATCAATTCTGGCGGAGTTTGATAGATCACTTCCATTTGAATTAACCCAAGGCCAATGTGACGTGGGGGAGGAGATCGCGGCGGACTTGGCACGTGACATTCCCATGACCAGGCTGCTGCAGGGGGATGTTGGCAGCGGGAAAACCATTGTGTCGATTCGAGCAATGCTTGACGTCATTGCATCGGGTGGGCAGGTGGCTCTCCTTGCACCCACTGAAGTGTTGGCCGCCCAGCACTTTGAGTCACTGGAGCGGTTTTTACAAGGGGTCACTTCACGACCGATTCGCATTGACCTATTGACCGGTGGCATGTCGGTTCCGACGAGGCGGCGCATTCTTTTAGATGCACAAAGTGGTGACCTGGACATTCTCATTGGGACCCATGCCCTCCTCGAAGAAAACGTGCAGTTTTTTGACCTCGGGCTCATCGTCATTGATGAGCAGCACCGATTTGGTGTTGAACAACGGGCGGCAATGTTGACAAAGGGTAGGGATGAATTGCGTCCGCACCTGCTGGTCATGACAGCCACGCCAATTCCCCGCACGGTTGCACTCACGATCTTTGGCGATCTTGATGTTTCAACATTGACGGAGTCGCCGTCTCTGCGAGCAGAAGTTCAGACGCACCTCGTACCCACGTCAGGAATGCCTCGAAGTGTTACGCGGGTTTGGGAACGAATGGCAGAGGAGGTTGCCGCTGGCAACAAAGTTTTCGTTGTATGTCCGATCATTTCGCCAACCGACGTCGAAGCAAAAAAAGATACGTTAAATCCAGCGGAACCGCTTGCCTCGGTTGATGAAATATATGAGAGCCTCACCCACCAGTTTCCAAAAATCGCGTTTGAAAAACTGCACGGTGGGTTGGACTCGCAATCCAAGCGTGGGATTATGCGCCGTTTCGGCGGCTTTGAGCAGCCCGACATTGATGTGTTGATTGCGACGACGGTCATTGAAGTCGGAGTGGATATCCCCGCTGCAACCATGATCATTGTGCTCAATGCTGAAAGATTCGGCATGTCACAATTGCATCAGTTACGGGGCCGAATTGGCCGTGGCTCCTTACCCGGACTGTGCATCCTCGTCCACGGATTCACCTTTAGTTCGGTCTCCCTTGAGCGACTTGGAGCACTTCGTGATTCACGGGATGGATTCGTGCTCTCTCAGAAAGACCTCGAGATCCGCGGGGAAGGTGATGTTCTGGGCCAGGATCAATCCGGTGCGCTCAGCTCCTTGAGGTTGCTAAAAATTATCGATGATCTGGAATTCATTGAAACAGTGCGAATGGAAGTAGACGAGTTGTATCTCAGCGAAAAATGGGATTCAGTGATGCAGACCATCGATATTTTCGAGATTATTCGAGCTCAGTATTTGGAGAAGGCCTAATGCGAATCATTTCCGGATTGGCGCGGGGACGAAAACTGGAAGCACCGGTAGGAGGGACCCGCCCAACCTCTGACCGATTAAAAGAGGCAATGTTCTCCACCATTGAATCCCATCTGGCCCAGTCGCAGGTGGAGTGGAATCAAGTGTGTTTCGTGGACCTTTTTGCCGGTTCTGGGGCTATTGGCTTAGAGGCAAAAAGTCGTGGCGCGCGTCAGGTGGTGCTGGTAGAAAACAATCTGAAGGCTGCGGCCACCATCAAAAAAAATGCTGGAATAAGTGGTCTGGACGTCGCAATCGTGAATGCTGATGCCTACTCGTGGATACCCGCATTGGGAGTAGATGTTCTGTTTTCAGACCCGCCTTACCCGCATTCTGATCGTGATGTTCAGCAGTATTTCGCAAAAATATGCGCGAGGAAGGAGTTGGCAGGCGGACTCCTCATTTGTGAACGCGGTTCGCGCTCGCCTTCGCCATTTCTCTCGGTATCCATGCAAGTTTTGCCACGGGTATGGGAGCGCGCCTACGGCGACTCTAAACTTTGGTACGGTCAGGTTGATTCAACTCCGATTGATTGAGGAAGAAACATGCGAATTGCGGTATGTCCGGGATCTTTTGACCCAGTGACCATGGGACATCTTGATGTTTTTGAGCGCGCATCTCGCATGTCAGACCATGTGATCGTCGCATTACTGATTAATAAAAAGAAGTCTTCGCTGTTCACCCTCGAAGAGCGAATCGAGATGCTCACAGAAGCCACCGCACATCTCGCCAATGTCAGCGTCGACTCGTTTTATGGACTTCTCGTTGATTACTGCAGGGACCATGGCGTTGATGCGATCGTCAAGGGGCTACGAGCCGTGAGCGATTTTGACTACGAACTCCAAATGGCCCAAATGAACTATCGACTGACCCAGGTGGAGACGTGCTTCATTTCAACGAACCCGCTGTACAGCTATTTGTCGTCAAGCTTGGTCAAAGAGGTCGCAACCCACGGCGGCAATGTCAGTGGCTTGGTGCCCGAAGCCGTGTTGAAACGTCTGGAAGTCAAACTATCTAGCACACTATGACCTAGCTGAACGCAGCAATAAGATGAATTACCCAATGTCAGGAGCAAGTGTGGACGTGCAGGAAAGACTCGATGAACTCACCGTGTTGGTGGAGGACGCAAAAGCCATGCCACTATCGGCTTCATGTATTCTCAATCGTTCCCAGCTCCTCGACATTATTGAAGAAATTCGTCAACTTATGCCTGAGTCGGTATACCGGGCGGACGAGCTACTTGCAGACCGAGAAGCCGTTGTGCAAGACGGTCGCCGCGAGGCCGACCGAATTCTGGCGCAGGCTCGAACGACTGCCGTTTCCATGATGTCCGAGCACGAAGTGTACGTAATGGCAGTTGCCGAGGCGGGTGCTTTGCACAACCAGACGACGGCACAGACCCAACAGATGCGGGCGGAAACCGACGACTACATCGATGCCAAATTAGCAACATTTGAAATCACCCTGCACAAAACGCTGCAAACTGTTGATCGAGGGCGCGAGCGGCTACGCAGCCAGATGTATCAGGAATTAGCACCCGAAGCTGCCCAAAATTCGGATTTTTTCAATTCGCAAACGGATTAGTGTTGGTAATGGCGATCCACAAGCCGGCACAGCCGGGCTCATTCTTGGTTTCCTTGACCCATCTGCCACGTCGGCCTGGAAACATGTGGGAGTCGGACCTTGAATTTATTGCACCGGCAGAGATAGAAGTTGGAATGGCGCGACTCACGCCCGGAAGCACGATGCCGTCAGAGATTCGGATTGAGTCGGTTCTTGACGGTGTTTTGGTCAATCTTGATTTTGATTTCGAGGTGGAAGCGGAATGCGCGCGTTGCCTTGAACCATTTCGGTGGACCGATCAAGGGCACGTGACCGAGCTTTTCCTTTACGAAGAGACGGATTCTCGGGGCCGCGTTGTGCAGGGACCGGAAGACGAGTCTGACGAGTTGACCATATTTTATGTCCGTGAGGACAGCATTGATTTACTTGAAGCGGTCCGCGACGCAATCGTGCTTGATCTACCCCTTTCACCCCTGTGCCAACCTGATTGTCTCGGCATTTGTCCGCAATGCGGGGATAAATTCGAAGAGGCACCACATGACCATGACCGCGTCGACGCACGGTGGTCGGCTCTTCAAGGGCTGTTGGATCCGCCCAAGAATGACCCCTTGGCGTAAATCATTTAGCGAGAGTGCAATACTTACCCGCGCAAACGAGCGCACTTTTGAATTGCTCGGCAGTAACTAGCTAGCCACTACTTGAAAGAGGATCCAGTGCCAGTACCCAAGCGGAAAACCTCGCGCTCGAATACCCGTCATCGACGCTCACAGTGGAAAGCCGTTGCGCCGAACCTCGTTATCTGCGTCCGGTGTAAAGAAAAGCGTCTCTCCCATACCGCTTGCCCAACCTGCGGAACCTACGCAAAGCGCCGCGTTCTTGACGTTTAATTGTGTCTCTCGTTTCTGAATCCATCTGACATCATTGCCTGATGGACACGAACGTGGATCCCATTCGTTCCCTCATGTTGGTTCTCGACTGCCCCTGTGATCGTGCACTTCTCGAACTTGCCCTCGTTCATCGATCGTTTTCCTATGAAAATGGTGGGATTCCAACAAATGAGAGACTTGAGTTTCTCGGAGATTCTGTTCTTGGCGTGCTGGTCACCGACTTCCTCTACCGAGAGTTCCCCGATCTCCCTGAGGGCTCACTCGCTCGCATGCGGGCATCGGTTGTTAATTCACATGCGCTCGCGGAGGTGGCCCGAACCCTTGGTCTGGGCAACTACATCCGGCTGGGTCGTGGTGAAATCAGTTCGGGCGGAAGTGCGAAAACCTCGATCTTGGCCGACTCGCTGGAAGCCGTCATCGGGGCGATTTATCTGTCGGGGGGCATTCTGGCCGCCGGTGGGTTCATCCATCGCATTTTTGACCCAATGATTATTGCGGCTTCAGAACTTGGTGCTGGGTTGGATTGGAAGACGTCATTGCAAGAGGTCTGTGCGACATTAGAGTTGTCCCTACCCGTGTATCACGTGAGTGACTCTGGACCTGACCACGCGAAGGAATTTACCGCACACGCACACGTGGCTGGCGAAGAGATTGGATTCGGGGTCGGCAGCTCTAAAAAGGCGGCCGAGCAACTTGCGGCCGAGCAGGCCTACGGCGAGTTATTGAATCGACACCCGCATGCCAGAACTTCCTGAAGTCGAGGTCGTCCGCTCGGGCCTGTCGCGGTTGGTTGTAGGCACCACCATTAGTCATGTTCGCATTCACCACGCGCGGTCGGTGCGCCGAAATGTTGGAGATCTGTGCGTTCAACTTGACGGGGCCACGATTGAGGGGGTGTCCAGAAGGGGTAAGTACATGTGGCTTGACCTTGACCGCCCATGTGTTCTGATGATTCATCTTGGCATGAGTGGTCAAATCCGAATCAATGATGCTCCTTCGGGACATCCGCATGTTCGATTAGGTTGGAATGTGGTCCGGGAGGGTCAGCCACTCCGCTATTTTGAATTTCTGGACCAGCGAACATTTGGTGGCATGCAGATCTGTGATCGTGATCAGGATGGAGAACCTGCGGCGATTTCGCACATAGCCAGAGATCCATTCGATCCACTTTTTGACGTGGATAAATTCAGCGATGTCCTGATGAAACGATCAACACAGGTGAAAAGGGCGTTACTCGACCAGAATTTGATGTCGGGAATCGGGAATATTTATGCCGATGAATGCCTGTGGCGGGTAGGACTTGACGGTGCGACCCCGTGTGATCAACTCGACAAACCGATCATCGCAGAAATTGTTACTGCTGTGACACGTGTGATGAACGAGGCACTCGTTGCTGGCGGTACGAGTTTTGATGCGCTGTACGTGAATGTCAATGGTGAATCCGGCTATTTTTCCCGGTCACTTTCGGTTTACGGCCGCGAAGGCGAACCGTGCGGGCGGTGCGGAAATCCCATTATCCGCAGTAAATTCATGAATCGATCGAGTTTCCACTGTCTCACGTGCCAACCGCCGTGGTTGCTACCGTAACTCTGCTTTAAGCACAGGTAGACTCTGGCTCGTTACGTGACCTTGTGCATTGGGCCGGATACACCCGGAGCGATGCCAAATCGACAGGATGATTACCGCGCCGTGCACCTAAAATCCCTCACCCTCAAGGGCTTCAAATCCTTCGCATCTGCGACGTCACTGCAGTTTGAACCTGGCGTCACCTGCGTTGTCGGTCCCAACGGCTCAGGAAAATCCAATGTGGTGGATGCACTCGCCTGGGTTATGGGCGAGCAGGGGGCCAAATCCTTGCGCGGCGGAAAGATGGAAGACGTCATCTTTTCGGGCACATCGGGGCGTGCACCGTTAGGTCGAGCAGAGGTCTCACTCACGATCGACAACTCTGATGGCGCTCTACCGATTGAATTCGCCGAGGTCACTATTTCGCGAACCCTGTTTCGCAATGGCGGCTCTGAGTATGCAATCAATGGCGAACAGTGCAGGTTGCTTGACGTTCAAGAGTTGCTCAGCGATTCCGGTATCGGGCGAGAAATGCATGTCATTGTCGGACAAGGGCAACTAGATTCGATTTTACACGCGACCCCAGAAGATCGGCGCGGCTTCATCGAGGAGGCTGCTGGCGTACTGAAGCATCGAAAACGCAAAGAAAAAGCCCTCCGCAAACTTGACTCGATGGCCGCCAATCTCACCCGACTCAACGATCTGACCGCCGAGTTGCGCCGGGCGCTCAAGCCACTTGGTCGACAGGCCGAAGTCGCCCGTCGCGCCACCGTTATTCAAAGTGATGTCCGAGATTCGCGGCTGCGCTTGATGGCCAGCGACCTTTCCGACTTACGAGTTGCCTTGGAAGCCGAAGTCGCCGACGAGAGCGCACTGCGGGAAAAGCAGAGTGACGTTGAGTCCACGGTAGCGACCCTTCGTGGGCGGGAAAAGGATGCGGAAGAACAGGAACGCGAGTTGGGCCCAGAACTCGTAAAAAGCCAAGAAACGTGGTTCGCGTTAAGTAGCCTTCGCGAGCGGTATCTCGGATTAATCCAACTTGGTGTTGAGAAAGTGCGAAACCTTGCACCTGAACCCGAGGAAGAGACGTCAGGGCGAGAACCAGAATCCCTTGAAGCAGAGGCCCGTTCACTACGGACCCAGGAGTTTGAGTTAACCCGACACGTTGAGTCATTGGGACAAGGATTATCTGAATCTGAATTAGCCGAGCAGGCGGCTGCAAACTCACTGAGCCAGGAAGTATCACGAGTGACCGGAATACAAGGTGTGCAGGCCGCCCACGTTAAAAAGATAGATGATCTCACCGCATCGAAGAACAACGTTGCTGCGCGTTTGGAGACTCGAGACGCAGAACTCACCCGCCTTACCGCTCAAATCGGCGAAGCCACCGAACGCAGCCAAGCGGCGCAAGCACAGTTCCAGCAGGTAGAAGTGTCGGTAATTTCACATGGCGCGGGCGAAGAAGGCTTGGATTCAGAACACGAAATGTCACAGAAGATCCTGGCGAGTGCCGACACAAAAGTGCGTGAGTTACTCGGTGAGGAAGCCCGACGCGATCGTGAAAGGGCTGCATCCATCGCCCGACGGGATGCTTTGGCGCTGGGTCTCGAACGAAAAGATGGATCAGCCGCACTGGTGAATTCCGGCCTTGGTGGCTATGTTGGAACTTTACGCTCCTTGATTCACGTTGAGCATGGATACGAAGCGGCAGTTGCCAGCGCTTTGGGTAATCTTTCATCGGCGGTCGTCGTGTCCAATGTCGACTCGGCGATGGATGCCCTCGTTTTTTTGAAAAATGAAGAAGCGGGCAGATCACATGTTTTAATCGTGGATTTTCCGGTAGCACCGCTTCCACGCGATCACCCAGCTCCGGTGGGACGGTGGCTTGCTGACTGTGTCCGGGCCGACCCCATCGTGTCCTCGCAGGTGCAGTCCCTACTCAGTCGCTTTGTTGTTGTTGAATCATTAGAGGAAATGCGTGAAAGCGCCCGAACACACGCAGGTGTCTCGCTGGTGAGCCGTCAAGGCGATTCACTTGACGCGGGTGTCATTGAAGGTGGGTCTTCAAATAGCCCCAGTCTGCTTGAGGTCCAAGCGGCTTTCGATGAAACCCAGACCACGCTTGCCCAGATTGAACAGGACTTACAAAGAATTGCCTTTGAACTTGCGTCCGCCAAAAATGAACAAGATGCGGCGGTGAGGCGGGTGGAGTCAGCTCTGACTCTCCTCCACGAATCCGATGCCGAACTTGCTGCAATCGCTGAAAAATTAGGCGTCTTGGGACAACTATCTCGCAACGCTTTAGCCGAGGCAGAGCGACTAGAAGCAGCCATGTTGAGCACCCAAGCAGCGCATGCACGAGACCATGATTTATTCGCTGGCCTGGCAGCTGACTTAGATGCGTTACAGAAACTCGACGTTCCCGTGGTTGGTACGGATCAACGCACGGCTCGTGAACAATCCCTGAGCGATGCGAGAGCCCACGTGGTTGATTCGCGCCTCGCGGTGCGCACCGCGGAAGAGCGAGTTCGGGCGATCGGGGAGCGTGCTGTTGCCTTGGAACGTGACGCGCAGAGTGAGCGCAGTGCTCGAATCGCGGCGATAGAACGCCGCGAACGTCGTGCCGCTGCGTTGATTGTGGCCCAAGCGCTTCTTGCGGGTGCACGAGTGGCATTGACCTACACCGAAACCTCGGTCGGTATTGCCCAAAGGGCGCGCAGCCAAGGCGAACTTGTCAAGAAAGAGCGCGACTCCGAATTGATGTTTGTTCGCAGTGAAGTTCGCGCGTTGGTCGACGTGTTGGAAAATTTAAAAGACAGCGTCCACCGCGACGAAGTGGCTCGGGCAGAACAACGGATGCGGATCGAATCCCTCGAGTCGAAAGCGTTGGAAGTTTTTGCAATTCAATCCGATGAACTCATCGCCGAATACGGTCCCCATCAACTCGTCCCACCAAGTCCGCCAGCACCCGGGGACGACATTGACCCGGATGCGCCGCTGCCCGAGCCATATCCATTTGTCCGTGAAGAACAAGAAAAACGTTTTCGAGCCGCAGAGAAGCAACTCGCGATCCTCGGCAGGGTAAATCCGTTGGCCCTAGAGGAGTACTCGGCCATGGAGGAAAGACACAAGTTCCTCACCGAGCAACTTGAAGATCTCAAAAAAACACGGGATGACCTACTCGATATTGTCAAAGAAGTCGATGCGCGTGTTGTGCAGGTGTTCACCGAGGCTTACACCGAAATTGAACGCGAATTTGAAGGGGTGTTCTCTCGACTTTTCCCCGGTGGGGAAGGCCGTCTGATCCTCACCGATCCCACCAACATGCTGACAACCGGTGTAGATGTTGAGGCCCGCCCGCCGGGTAAGAAAATTAAACGACTTTCGTTGCTATCCGGTGGAGAGCGTTCGCTAACAGCGGTTGCATTTCTCGTGGCCCTGTTCAAGGCTCGCCCATCTCCTTTCTACGTACTCGACGAGGTCGAAGCAGCCTTGGACGACGTCAACCTTGGCCGATTGATCGACATCATTGAAGAGTTGCGTTCAACGTCCCAACTAATTGTTATCACCCACCAAAAACGAACAATGGAAATCGCCGATGCTCTGTACGGCGTCTCCATGCGCGGCGATGGTGTTACCCAGATCATTGGCCAGCGATTACGTGAGGTAGAGCCCGCTTGATGGATACCTTAACGATCATTGGGATTGCATCGATAATTATTTTTGGTCTGTTAATCGGTGGTGTCATCGCTTTTTTGAGATCAAAAAGGACCAGAGCGGCGTTGACAAAACCCCGACCAGGGATCGACTACGCACCGGGAGTGGGTGACGACGACTCTGAGCCGCGGGATATGGCTCGAAAAACAGTCGAAACGATATTGATGCCTGAAATATTCGGTGAATCAAGGAACACCACCAAAGAATTCGCTCCAACGCGGGTGGAGGTTGAGGTTCCCGAGCCGGCACTTGGGCGTCTGCACAAACTCCGGGCCAGATTGGCTCGATCAAATAGCGTTTTCAGCAAGAGTTTGCTGGGACTACTCACGAACGGAAGCCTTGATCAACAGGCATGGGACGACATTGAAGCGATCCTCCTCGGTGCCGATCTCGGCGTCGCGGCAACAACCGAGCTGATCGCGGCGCTTAAAATCCGGATTGCGCAAGCGAACGATACAAGTGAAATTTTCATGAAAGATGCCGTCCGTCAGGAACTCGTGAGACTCCTGGGTCCTGATCTGGACCGAAGCCTGAATACGGATGCGGTTGATCGCCCCGCCATCGTTTTAGTTGTTGGGGTAAACGGCACCGGCAAAACCACAACGGTTGGAAAACTCTCCCGGCTACTTATTTCCCAAGACAAATCAGTTGTCATGGGTGCCGCAGATACCTTCCGTGCCGCTGCCGCGGAGCAACTTCACACCTGGGGTGAGCGGGTGGGTGCTGCGGTAGTTCGTGGTCCAGAAGGTGGCGACCCTGCGAGTGTTGCGTTTGAAGCATGTGTGGTGGGCCGAGATGCCAACGTTGATGTCGTTGTGATTGACACCGCCGGCCGACTGCACACCAAGACGGGTCTAATGGATGAACTTGGGAAAGTGAAGCGGGTGATTGAGAAACTATCGCCCGTAGACGAAGTATTGCTGGTGCTTGACGCGACAACCGGCCAAAACGGGCTCGTGCAGGCGAGGGTATTCAGCGAAGCGGTAAACGTAACCGGGATTGTTCTCACCAAGCTCGATGGCACGGCTAAGGGCGGAATTGTGGTTTCGGTGCAACGTGAACTGGGAGTGCCGGTGAAACTCGTCGGGCTGGGTGAAGGCCCCGATGACCTGGCCGCCTTTGAGGTTGACGCGTTCGTTACCGCCCTGCTGAACTAGCCAGAACAGTCCACGGCGCAGTTAACACGGCGTTTACATACTGGAGCTTTATTCACGTCATTGAAACGTCCCGGCACCCATCTCGAAACGAGTTCGCGCCAATCTTGGCGCATGCGACCGGCAGTGCGCCGGGATAGTCGCTTTCGATGGGAGGACTTCTATGGAATCTGCATTAAATACCGGTGACACTGCTTGGATGTTGACGGCGACAGCGATGGTCTTGCTCATGATCCCGGGCCTCGCCTTCTTTTACGGCGGCATGGTTCGATCCAAATCTGTCCTCAACATGTTGATGATGGTGATGGGCGCCCTGTTTGTCGTTGGCGTCCTCTGGGTTCTCTTTGGCTACTCGATGACATTCGGTACCTCTATTGGCGGAGTGATCGGAGATCCAACGGAGTTCTTCGGTTTGGAAAGTTTGATGGCCGACAACCCCGAAGCGACTTTGCCCATTATGGCGTTCGTCGCATTCCAAGGAATGTTTGCGTGCTTGACCGTGGGCCTTATCGCGGGAGCAATTCCGGATCGAACCAAATTCAACGGATGGCTAATTTTTGGTGGAATCTGGGCCGTCTTGGTCTACTTCCCCGTTGCGCATTGGGTGTGGGCCAGCGGCGGCTGGATCTTTGAAATGGGGGTTATTGACTTCGCCGGTGGCACGGCTGTCCACATCAACGCAGGAGCTGCGGCACTCGCCTTGGCAATCGTGATCGGTAAACGCGCTGGTTGGCCGAGAACTCCGATGCGCCCGCACAATCTGACACTGGTCATGGTGGGTGCTGGACTCCTGTGGTTTGGCTGGTTCGGCTTCAACGCAGGCTCAGCACTGGCGGCGAATAACACTTCCGCAGTGGTCTTTCTCAACACTTTTGCGGCAACCTGTGCCGCGGCAATTGGCTGGCTCATTGTTGAGAAGTTGCGGGACGGGCACATGACAACCTTGGGTGCAGCATCCGGAATCGTTGCAGGACTCGTAGCAATCACACCAGCCTGTTCGTCCGTCAGCCCCATTGGGGCGCTCATTGTGGGAGTACTCGCTGGCGTCATTTGCGCGCTCGCCGTGAGCCTGAAGTACCGTTTTGGTTTTGACGATTCACTCGATGTTGTTGGCGTTCACCTCGTCGGCGGACTTCTTGGCACCCTCTTGATCGGTTTCCTCGCGACCGACCTCGCTCCGGCGGGTGTCAATGGTTTGCTGTACGGCGGTGGAGCCGAGCAATTGGGCAAGCAAGCAATCGGCGCGTTGAGTGTGTTGGCATACTCGTTCGTTGTCGCCATGATCATTGGACTGATTCTCAAGGCTGCCGGTATTCTGCGCGTGACACCCGAGGATGAACTTTCGGGAATCGACCTGGCCGAACACGCGGAATCAGCGTATGAACTTGGTGATTCCGGTGCGGGTGGACGCTTTGTGGGTATTGGTGCAGGTTCAGTGCGACGTGACCGAGAGGAAATCTGATGAAGTTAGTGACTGCGATTATCAAGCCGTTCAAACTCGAAGACGTTAAGAGCGCACTAGAGGCAATTGGCGTCCGAGGGATGACCGTTTCGGAGAGTGCGGGCTTTGGGCGCCAAGGTGGGCACACGGAGGTGTACCGAGGCGCCGAATACACGGTCGACCTCGTTCCCAAAGTTCGGGTTGAGGTGCTCATTGACTCAACTCGACTTGATGAAGTACTGGAGGCGATCACCGCGGCCGCACACACGGGAAAAATTGGTGACGGCAAGGTCTGGGTGACGCCGGTTGAGGAAGTTATCCGGGTGAGAACGGGGGAACGTGGCCCAGATGCGGTCTAGACCGGAACAATGAATCACGTGAATTGCGATCCGACTAATCGGTGCTCTGGGCTGAGTGGCCCAGAGCACCGATTGGCGTTGGGGAACTCACGTGATTCTTGGCTTCACGAACTCTTTGAACAGGCCGTTGCCGGGGAAGCATCGGGGGCAGAAAACTTTTCCTTGGTGGCCGTTGGTAGTTACGGGAGACAGGAATTAGGACCGGCAAGTGACTTGGACCTCGTACTCATTCATGGGCAGGGGGTAACACCGGACCGCGTTGCCGAGAAGTTGTGGTATCCGATCTGGGATGCCGGCGTGGATCTAGATCACAGTGTGCGAACCGTTTCAACAGCGCGGAAAATTGCATCCGCAGACATAAAGACATTTACCGGATTACTTGATGCGCGCTACATCGCCGGTAGTGAAAAATTAGGGCTCGAACTTCGCACGGTAATTCACAATGACTGGCGAGCCAATGCGAAGAATGTCCTGCCTGAACTTTTGGCAATGATCAAGAAGCGCAGAAAGGTCCACGGCGAGATCTTCCAGTTACTGGAACCAAATATAAAAGAATCGTACGGCGGTCTCCGTGATGCTGGAATCTTGCGTCATTTGGGTGCCACCTGGTTGGTTGATGTGCCGCACACAGAATGGGAAAGCGCCAAGAGTTTTCTCCTTGATGTGCGCGATGCCATGGCGCACACGCAGAGTGGTGACCGATTACACATGCAGTCACAGGAAGCCGTTGCCCAAGAGCTGGGTTTAACAGATCCAGAAGCATTACTGCGCAAGATTTATCTAGCAGGACGCACAATTACCTACACGAGTGAATTAACGTGGTACCGGATCAATCAACTCATCGATCAAGAGACACCGAGAATTCGCCGTTTAGTGCCGGGATTGCGAGGGTCTTCGGAAAAAATACGTGCACCTTTGGCCCAGGGTGTTATCGACTCGGGTGATGAAATTACCCTCGCTCGAAATGCTGACCTGGCAGGTGACCCCGGGTTGCTATTGCGAGTTGCGGGTGCATCAGCGGTTGCCCAGAAACCCATATCGCCAGTGCTCCTTGAATCCGAATTACCAGTGCTCACACCGTGGGACCGCGAGATGCGAGAGTCATTCGTGTCGCTGTTGGGTTCAGGTTCTGGCCTCCTTGGTACGTGGGAGGCGCTCGATCAGTACGGAATAATTCAGGCGTGGTTTCCTGAGTGGACACTTGTTCGTTCCGCGCCGCAGTTCAATGCCCTCCATGAATTCACCGTTGATCGGCACCTGATTGAGTGCGTCTTGCAAGCACAGGCATTCGTTCGCACCGTTGACCGCCCTGATCTCCTTCTTGTCGCTGCATTCCTACACGACATAGGAAAATGTCAAACAGGAGACCACAGCGAAATCGGCGCAGAAATGACTCGCACGATTGGGCCGCGTATTGGATTTGATTCATCAGATACCCAGATACTGGAGAGGCTCGTCCGTTACCACCTACTATTGCCAGATATTGCAACAAAGCGAGATCTTGACGACCCCGAAGTGATCGCACGAGTTGGCGCAGCCGTTACGGACACTCGAACACTTGACTTACTCGAAGCCTTAAGCGTGGCTGATTCGCGAGCGACCGGGCCCTCACTTAGGTCACAATGGCGGGAAAGCCTGATCAACGACCTCGCCGGCAGGGTCCGCGTGCACCTGGCTGGCGAAGTGCATTCACCGCAACCGGCTGTACTCACCGGGGCTCACGGCAGGGCGGCGGATTCTGCTGGAATCTTCATGGAAATCGCGCCGGAGGAACACGGATTTCGAGTAACGGTCGGTGCACCCGATCAAATTGGATTGGTCGCCAAGGTCGCTGGTGTGTTGGCTCTGAATCGACTAGCGGTGCGAGCGGCAAAAATTACGACGGTGGGTGAGCGTGCGATACAGGAGTGGTTTGTTCGGCCACTGTTCGGGGATCCGCCCGCCAGGGAGATCCTGCACACCGACCTTTCTCGAACAATTGCTGGGACATTTGATGTGGAAGCCGCCATGGCCAAACGAGCCCAACCACGGGCGCTTCGTTTGGGTCAGACGTCCCACGCGCCGGCCCAGGTGAGCATTCATCGAGTTACTGGTACGCAGGTTGTGCTTGAGGTGCGCGCACCTGACGCGCCCGCGCTGTTGTACCGAATAGCCAACTGCATTGCCCGAGAGGGTGTCATCGTTGTCGGTGCAAAAATCTCCACCCTGGGGGTTGACACGGTTGATGTCTTTTTCGTTAAAGACTCGAGCGGGGGAGAACTTGCTGATGCCGGCGCCCAGTCACTCGTTGCCAAGCTCGAAAAAGAACTCGCGCCCCGACCATAAGACTTGCCCGTTACCCTAGGGGGAAGGTGCGGATAGAAAGTTCTGCTTGAGAATCAAAGGAGCCAGTTTTGTTCGCAACGTTGTCTGATCGACTCGCAGTCACTTTCAAGGGCCTGCGCGGCAAAGGTCGATTGAGTGAATCCGATATTGATGCAACCGTTCGTGAAATTCGCACTGCTCTGCTGGAAGCTGATGTTGCCCTCCCGGTCGTGCAGACGTTCTGCGCCGATGTCAAAACGCGCGCCCTTACGGCGGAAGTAACGGGTGCCCTTAATCCCGCGCAGCAGGTAATCAAGATTGTCAACGAAGAACTCATCACCATCTTGGGTGGCGAAACCCGACCTCTCATTTATGCGAAAACTGGCCCCACGGTTATTCTGTTGACCGGGCTTCAAGGGGCAGGTAAGACAACGTTGGCGGGCAAACTTGCCAAGCACCTCGTTGCGTTGGGTCACACGCCCGTGTTGGTCGCGGCGGACTTACAGCGTCCCAACGCGGTTGATCAACTTCGTGTCGTCGGCGAGCGGGCCGGTGTACCCACATTTGCACCTGAGCCGGGTAACGGAGTTGGCGATCCCGTTGCCGTGGCGCGAGCCGGCAAGCAATTTGCAATTGACAAGTTGCACGACGTGGTGATTGTCGACTCGGCCGGGCGATTGGCCATCGACAGTGAATTAATGGCTGAACTTGCGAACGTCCGCGAGGCCGTGCAGCCAGAGAATGTCCTCTTCGTTGTTGACGCCATGATCGGTCAAGACGCCGTGAACACAGCCCTGGAGTTTGAGCGACAAGTTGGTTTCGATGCCGTCGTACTCACCAAGCTTGACGGAGATGCCCGTGGTGGGGCAGCACTCTCCATCGTGTCTGTTGTCGGGAGACCGATTATGTTCGGTTCGACCGGTGAGAAATTAGAAGACTTCGAAGTTTTTCACCCGGATCGCATGGCCTCTCGAATTTTGGACATGGGAGATCTCATGTCCCTCATCGAGTCGGCCGAGCGGGCTTTTGACGCCGAAACCGCGGAACGGTTCTCGCAGAAGGTGGCCGATGGCGAAGACTTCACCCTCGACGATTTCCTGGAACAAATGCAGGCTGTGAAAAAAATGGGTTCAATCGGCAAACTCATGGGGATGCTCCCGGGTATGGGCGAGATGAAAGCCCAACTGGACAACGTTGACGAACGTGAACTGGATCGAGTTGAAGCCATTATTTTATCCATGACACCGGCTGAGCGTCATGAGCCCAAGATCCTCAACGGATCGCGTCGGGCCCGAATTGCTTCCGGCTCAGGAACCAAAGTCGCCGACGTGAACAATGTGATTGAACGCTTTGCCCAAGCCCAAAAAATGATGAAACAGATGGGGAAGGGTGGTATGCCAGGCATGCCGGGCATGGGTGGTATCGGTGGCGGCAAGAAGTCCAAAGGTAAGCAGGCGAAGAGCCAGAAACCCGCCAAGGGAGCCAAAGGCCGTAGCGGCAATCCGGCCAAACGAGCAGCTCTGGGTGGCAGCAATCAAGATCCACTCGCCCCGTTGGATTTGGGCTCACTACCACCAGAACTTAAAAAACTGCTCCAGTAGTTCGGCGCAACCCGGGTGGGGGGACCCCCTTCACTCGGTATCGGGTAGCCTTAGCACGCTATTGCACGGGGGCGGTCCCTCTCAACCGGTCCTGAGCGAGTCCGCACGAAGCGAATTCAGTGCATGTCCCCACGTGTAGTGCCTTCGGATCATCCATTATTAGAGGAGAAACGCCCACCGTGGCCGTAAAAATTAAGCTCAAAAGAGTTGGAAAAATCCACGCACCCCAGTACCGAATCGTGATAGCTGATTCACGCACGGCACGCAACGGTCGGGCCATTGAGGAAATTGGCATCTACCAGCCGGTGTCCAACCCGAGCATCATGCAGGTCAAATCTGACCGCGCTCAGTACTGGTTGGGAGTTGGCGCCCAGCCGACCGCAGCCGTGGAAGCAATTTTCAAGGTCACGGGTGACTGGCAGAAGTTCAAGGGACTCCCTGGCGCTGAAGGAACCCTGCAGGTTGCACCGCCAAAGCCCAGCAAGATTCTGGCCTATGAAGCCGCTGTCAACGAAGCTGCTAACGCTCCGAAGACGAGCAAGCCGAAGAAACTTGAGATCAAAGAACCTGAAGCGAAAGAAGCTGAAACTAAAGAAGCCGAAG
>JBDNFV010000283.1:0-2131 GCA_041689635.1 Candidatus Nanopelagicales bacterium
ACAATCGACCCGCGCTGGGGTTAGTTATTACGATCGTTTTTGAATTCGCGCGGATTGGGTATTGATCGACTTGGCTAGTCCAGGGAAAGCGCCAGCATGCGGTTTTTCTGATTTCACCGTCAAGCGAATTGTCGAGAGAGTCTGATCCAATACGTTTTGGGCTGAATCAGCGGACAAACCCCAATTAGTTGCCTCGTGAATCAAGTCTTCACGTGTGATGGCTGAATGGTTGTATTTGTGATTTATCGCCATGGCCATTCGTCCGTCAATCGAGGAGTAGTGGGTCAGGGGAACTACGTCGTAGGAGGGAGCCAAAGTGGCGCGACCGTCTAGGGGGCGCAGGAGTGAAATATTTTTAGCATGCAAGTCAAGATTTCCAACAACGAAACTTAGGGTTGTATGAATCAAGAGTTCTACTAACCCAGTGTTGCCTTGAAGATTTGATACGACCTGGGCAATCCGTGCCAGGCTCACCTTCCCACCTTGTTCCTGGTACTTCTCAGAGCGAGACGCGCCGAGGGCTTGGTTGAAGTCCTCTTGGTGCAATCGTCCATCCGGTGTTTGTTGACTAATTTCGCAACGGTCGTATCGTTGAATAACTAGTGCGTTGGTCCCTGAAAAATTTTTGATCGACGTTGCGTAGCCTGCAATCCCCAATGATCGAGCTATGCGAGAGGAATATTCCTCGTTGTAAATCATGTCTGGGTAGGTAGAGGAGGCGGGTTTGATTATGTGTGTTGATGGGTAGCCGTATAGACACTGCGCCCACCGGTTACCAACTTTCGCTAGCAGGATTTTTTCCTGAACTCCAGCAAGTGACGCTTTTCCAGCGATAGGAGAATTGCCGAGGGGGAAAGCGGCGGAGTCTTCAAGGAGAACCTTGATCTGGGGTGAACTCAAAATCTGGGTAGCCGCTATCGAGTCTTGAGCCTCTAGCTGCGGATCGAAAATCTGAAGTGCGCCAGCCATGTCCTTTCCGTAGGCAGCGAGAAGTCCAAGGGTGTCGTTGACTGACACTCGAGCTCGCTCGGCAAGCCGCTGACGATTCACGTCTTCAGGCAACAATTCGTCAAAGAATTTTCGGCGTCGACTTGCTTTCCCCCGAGGTGGTAGGGCAAGCAATGGAACAGATTCAGAAATAATCGTGCTACCAGCACCAAATGTCTCTAGTCCAATCGGAGTAGCGTGGAAATCAAAGTCCCGCCACGATTCTCCATCGAGATTTCCCACATGTATTCCATAGAGGTGTACTTCCAGACTCGTCATCGCTCTATCTATTCCGGCTCAGGGAGTTCTGCGGTGAGGGTCATTCCGGTGATCCTCATGAACTCAAATGTCCGCTTGAGTGCTAGTGAGTTAATTCCTCCCTCGAGTTCACTTACATAACCCTGTGAAATGTCGAGCTTCTGGGCGAGTTCTTCTTGTGTGAGCCCCATGATCAGCCGCGACTGTTGCAGGAGTCGACCCAGGGCCTGTGGGTCATCTACATTTCCTCGAAGTGTCATGCACAAACTCTACTATAGGAATATTCCGATAAGCAATGTCTATAGGAATATTCCTATAAGTGAAATCAATTCTCCGTTCTCGATGACTTCATCTGACCATCTGCATCGACATCAGTGCGCTCACCGTTCTGTCCGTTTCGATTGGGGAACTGGGAACGTTTTTCAATGCTGACCGGCATTCGGCGAGGTAGGTGTTGCTGGCCGATTTGTATTCGTCCCACATGTCAAGAGAAATAACACCTTTCTCGCGTTCTTCCCCACGTTCATCCTCACGGACTCCCTCACGCACGTTCACCAACTGCTGGGCGAACGCTGCGATGGCCGCGCTGACTTCTGACAGTAGCGACCATCGCGGGCTCAATGCGGCAGCTTGATCTGCCCATTCGCTCTTGCGCATTGCTATGTCGGCGAGTTGTGTTAATTCACTGACGCTCGCCGTTTGTGGATTGAATCCTTCCCGTGGAGCAAGCGTTTGTGGTGTACACGCCCGGATCGCTAAATCATTGGCCTGGGAATCAGTATCAATACCGACCGAACAGGCACCCAAGGACAAACTCAGGCCAGCAATCAACGCGATACCGAGTCCATTTGATAGGAGCCTTTTCACACGACCATGTTATGAGTGC
>JBDNFV010000284.1:0-6924 GCA_041689635.1 Candidatus Nanopelagicales bacterium
ACGAGGACGGTTTAGCTCGCTACCAGATTATGGAGACATTCCTTGGTAGGGACATTGAGCGACTGGCCTATGAACGACCGTTTGACCTGATTGACATCCCTGACTCTCACTTTGTGATCCTTGCCGACTACGTCACGACCAGCGATGGAACCGGCCTCGTTCATCAGGCGCCAGCATTTGGCGCCGACGACTTGATCACTTGCCGCGCATACGGTTTGCCTGTCGTTAATCCGATAGCACCCGATGGAACGTTTATGCCAGAAACCCCTCTCGTCGGTGGCCAATTTTTTAAAAAAGCGGATACAGCTCTCACCGACAACTTGCGCGAACGAGACCTGCTCTTTCGTGAAGAACCTTATGAGCACTCGTACCCACATTGCTGGAGGTGCCACACCCCACTTATTTACTACGCCCAACCATCGTGGTACATCAAGACAACGGCCATCAAAGACCGACTCATGTCTGAAAATGAAAAGACAAACTGGTTTCCGGACACGATCAAGTGGGGCCGATACGGCGACTGGTTGACGAATAATGTTGATTGGGCTCTTTCACGCAATCGTTACTGGGGAACGCCACTACCTATTTGGCGATGTGACAATGAGCATTTAACCGTTGTCGAATCCCTTGCCGAGCTCGGTGACCTAGCGGGGCAGGAAATCTGCGACCTAGACCCCCACCGCCCCTACATTGACGACATCACAATCCCTTGCCCGCAGTGCGAAGCAACAGCAACCCGCGTACCTGAAGTCATTGACTGCTGGTACGACTCAGGCGCAATGCCATTTGCGGCCCAGTGGTACCCACAACACAATAAGAAGGATTTTACCGCTCAATATCCGGCTGACTTTGTGTGCGAAGCAATTGATCAAACACGGGGATGGTTCTACACCCTGATGGCCATTGGGACCTTGGTGTTTGACGAGTCTTCGTATAAAAACGTTGTGTGCCTAGGCCACATTTTGGACGAAGATGGTCGCAAAATGAGCAAGCACCTCGGTAATGTTCTCGAACCTATCCCCCTGATGGACCAACATGGCGCCGATGCCGTCCGTTGGTTCATGTTGGCGAGTGGTTCACCCTGGCAATCACGGCGGGTGGGGCACACCGCAATCGCAGACATTGTTCGTAAAAATTTACTCACGTACTGGAATACAGTTTCCTTTCTTTCCCTGTACGCCCGGAGCGCCCCTTGGTCGCCCGCTGACGGGGCACCGCCCGTTGACCAACGCCCCATCATGGATCGTTGGCTCCTAGCGCAGGCGCACTCGCTCAGTGCCGAAGTCGATAGTGCACTTGACAATTTTGATACACAACTTGGTGGCCGTTTAATCACGGAATTCATTGATGACCTCTCCAATTGGTATGTGCGCAGAACCCGACGACGATTCTGGGATGGCGACCCGGCGGCCTTAGCAACTTTGCATGACGCCGTTCAAATCGTCACACTATGCATGGCTCCCTACACCCCATTTATTACCGAGCGAGTGTGGCAGGATCTTTTCCGCGCAACCCAGCCGCACCTACCACCTTCAGTTCACTTGGCGCGTTGGCCCGACGAGTCAAGCGTGGATTCACAACTGCAGAAACATATGGAGCTTGCGCGACGCATCACCGAACTCGGTCGCTCAGCTCGGGCAACCAGCTCGATTAAAACCCGACAACCACTTGGCCGCGCGCTCATTAGCGCACCCGGCTGGAGCGATCTTCCCACTGAATTGATTGCCGAGGTCGCCCAGGAACTCAATGTGCGGGAACTTCTCACCCTTGACACCTCCGAAAGTGAGTTGGTAGAAATTTCACTCAAACCCAACTTTCGCTCACTCGGTGCCCGATTTGGAAAACAAACCCCGCTCGTTGCCACACATATCTCGCTGCAAGATGCAACAGAATTGGTGAACACCCTGCGAAGTAGCGGCACGGTGACTTTCGACATTGACGGGCTCGAAGGAGCCGCAACGATTAGTCTTGATGACCTAGTTGTCACAGAAACCCCGGTCGAAGGTTGGGCCGTGGCTACGGATGCCGGTGCGAGTTTCGCTCTTGACCTTCATATCACCCGGGAATTGGGCCTGGCCGGTATGGCTCGGGACATCGTACGGGCCCTTCAAGAAGGACGAAAGAATGCCGGGCTAGAAATAAGTGATCGAACACATATTACGTGGACGTCGGAGAGTACCGATGTCGCCGACACGATGCAGGCGCACGGGACCGAGATAGCGGCTGAAGTTCTCGCCGTGACCGTGCGGCGCGTAACCCACAATGTGTCCAGCTTCACCGTAACGGGATCCGAAAGTGACATCGATGCCGACTTTGGAATTGACAAGGCCTAAAGTCCGCGGAAAATCCCAATCAGGATCTGCAGGCCGATCAAAAGGATCAGAAATCCCAGATCCAATGAAACTTGACCCAGCCGAAGTGGTGGAATAACCCGCCTAATCAATTTCAGCGGGGGTTCGGTGAGGGTGTATATCCCTTCGACAATGACAAGGACGATTCCCGAAGGACGCCAGTCACGAGCAAAAACTTGGACAAAATCAAATATTAAACGACCGATCAACACCAAAAGATAGAGGAAGAGGATATTGGCGATCCATGCGCCGACGGTATTCACTCTCAAAACCTACCCGAGTTAACTTTGATTGAAGAAACCGTCCTGGGCAACCTGCGCCCGTGCTTGGTCTCCCACGTCAACATTGACCGGTGAAAGAAGAAAAACTTTATTGGTGACCCTCTCAATACTGCCCCTACAGCCGAAAACGAGTCCGGCCGCGAAGTCAATGATCCGCTTGGCATCACTGTCATCAAGGTCTCCCAGATTCATGATGACCGGAATTCCCTCGCGGTACTCTTCACCGATGCGCCGCGCGTCATTGTAGGAACGCGGATGAATGGATTCAATGCGCCCAAATTCAAAATTTCGCTGCGGTAACGGGGAAGGCGCAACATTGCGGCTGGGGAGTTCCTCGTCACGACGTATCGTCCGAACGCCGCGGGACTCACGCGGCCGCGGCGATTGTGGGTTCGCAGCCCCATCGTGTCCGTAATCATCGGCGAATCCACGTGAACCGCCAGCGCGATTAGATGTCTGAACCCTGGACTCGTACCGCTCTGGCGAGTTGCGGGAACTCCTGGGATCGTCGTAACCGCCATTGGTGCTTTCATCAGAATAAGAATCGTCTTCAACTAAACCGAGATAGACAGCCATTCGACGGATTCCACGAGCCATTGCCTACTCTCCTATTCCCGTTTTCGAGCATAAAGAACTCGGCCCTACTTTACTGCACGGATTACCTCTGCCCGAGGATCGCACTGCCAAGTCGCACTTGTGTCGCGCCCGCCTGGACAGCTTGTTCGACATCCCCTGACATGCCGGCTGAGATTACCGTTGCCTCCTGATGGGATTTTTGAATAAAGGTCGAGACACCGGCAAGCTGAGCAAAGGCCGCTTCAGGGTCTACTCCCAGGTCAGGATGCGGAGCAACGGCCATGACTCCCCCAAGGATCAGGTGTGGAGCATTGCTCAGTTCCACCAGGAATTGCGGAACCGCCTGTGGGTCCAATCCACCACGATGAGGCGAATCAGCCGGGTCAAGGTTTATTTGGATTAACACCTGCAAAGTCCGCTTAGCAAGTATGGCCGCTCTTTCCAAAGGTGCAACCAAATCCAGTCTGTCCAGGGACTCAACAACGTCCGCCCAGCGCGCGATTGAGTTGAGTTTATTACTCTGCAATTGGCCAATCATGTGCCATCGAATTGCTTGAACACCGGCGTATTCATCAACTTTTCGCTTTGCTTCTTGATCCCGGTTTTCCCCAAACGTTAACTGACCTAATCCAGCTAAGATCTCAACGTCAGAAACCGGAAAAGTTTTTGACACCACCAGTAAATCAACTGGCCGAGTCGGGCTTGCCGAGTCAATTCGCGCGCGCGCGGCGGCTAAATTACGTTCAAGTTGTTGGGTTCGCTCAATCGATAGTTGGTTGATCATATTTTCTCATTATCGCGCATAACAATAATTATTCCCTGCCGACCAGTCCTATTTTCTCGTCGGTATGAAAAAAGTGTCTCTGGATTTTCAAAAGTACATCCACCAATGACAACCGACGTGACGCCTTCAATTGATAACTGGGCCAATACCCCAGCTCGGACGTCAATTCCAGCCGTTCCGCCCAGGGCAGCATCAGATACCGATGGCGGGGTGGACGCATGAACCAGTTCGCGCCGGTCAGGTGTCACGGAGTAGCAGTTGCCACAGATGGCAGGGCCAATCACTGATTGAATCTCCCCAGCACCCTGCACACGTAGTTTGGCGACAGTACGAGTGATCACCCCGGCAACCAAACCTTTCCAGCCACAATGCACCGCGCCGATGATCGATTTTTCCGGTCCCCTGGATCCATAGAAAATCAACGGGACGCAGTCCGCACCCATAGCGACCAAACCCACGTCGCATGTATCGGTGACAAGTGAATCAATCCCGGCAAAAGTTCCGCCGCCGATCACCTCTGCGATGACATTGCCATGCGCCGGTTTCATGTACGCCAGATTGCCTTCAGCAACGTTGACAAGCGCGGCTAGTGCATCACGATTGCGTTGCACGCATTGTGGGTTGTCGCCGACATCGTGCGCGATATTTGCCTGCGAAAATTCATCCACACTGTAACCCCCTAAACGACCGGTGACCGCCCAGAAAGCTGGACGGTCACCAGGTGCCACTGGCGAAAAAACACCACTGGCAAGGGGAAGAGCCATTTACTTCAGGAAATCGGGAATATCAAGATCATCGTCGGTATCATCGAAGGAAACCGCCTTTGGTTGCTGAACACTTTGCCCAAAGACGGGGGCTTTAGCCAGTGCTGCATCTTTTGCCGAGACCTTCTTGGCCGGTGCTTCCCCGCCATCAAAGCCCGCCGCAATAACGGTCACCCGAACTTCATCACCCAGCGTGTCATCGATCACCGCACCAAAAATGATGTTGGCATCCGGATGTGCTGCATCGGCAACGAGTCGAGCCGCTTCATTGATTTCGAACAGACCTAAATCGCTCCCGCCGGAGATCGAAAGCAAGACACCGTGTGCGCCGTCAATACCAGCTTCAAGCAACGGGCTAGAGATGGCTTTCTCGGCGGCTTGCACCGCGCGGTCCTCGCCGCGGGCGGAACCGATGCCCATCAGCGCTGAGCCGGCGGAGTGCATGACGCTTTTGACATCGGCAAAGTCCAGGTTGATCAATCCTGGCGTTGTGATGAGGTCGGTGATGCCGCTCACTCCCTGCAACAAGACGTGATCTGCTTGACGGAAAGCATCAATGACCGAGATCTCGCGATCAGCCAACGACAGCAGTCGATCATTCGGAATAACAATCAGCGTGTCGACCTCGGCTCGCAGTTCGTCAACTCCTTGGTCAGCCTGTGACATGCGGCGCCGTCCTTCGAACCCGAAAGGTCGGGTGACCACGCCGATTGTCAGTGCTCCCAGTGAGCGCGCAACCTTGGCCACGACAGGCGCACCACCGGTGCCGGTACCGCCACCCTCGCCAGCGGTCACGAACACCATGTCCGAACCGCGCAGCACCTCTTCGATCTCCTCGAGGTGATCTTCGGCTGCTCTTTTGCCGACCTCAGGGTTAGCCCCCGCGCCTAGTCCTCGGGTGAGTTCACGACCTATATCGAGTTTGACGTCAGCGTCACTCATCAGGAGCGCCTGCGCGTCGGTATTGATGGCGATGAACTCGACCCCTTTAAGGCCGACCTCGATCATCCGGTTGACAGCGTTAACACCTCCGCCGCCGATACCAACAACTTTGATAACTGCCAAATAATTCTGTGGAGCCGCCACGGCCGCTCTCCTTTTCCGTTCGTGTCGATGGAAGGGGCTCCATCGAACTCTTGAGCCACAAACCCTCAACCTCTACCAGAGGCTAAGCAAATGGTCCGTTTGCGGCCGCGCGGACCATAGACGGTCCGGGTACCAATGCGCAAGTCCGAAAGCACTATTTCTGAAAATAATTCAGAAATTTTTTTTCTGCAGGGTTAAAACGGTGGCCGTTAGGACTTTTTGGGTCCCTTTTCATCCATTGTCGTCGGTAATTCCGGTGCGCTCACGTCATAGATCTGGGCCCTGCGCATGAGTAGCGCTTCAAGAACAGCGGCTTTGAACTCGGGCTCGTCGGCGCTACCCCACCGTACGGTTGACCCCGATTGCAGGTCAAGCTCAATGCTGTCAATTGACTCGGCTCTGACCCGCACAACTTTTCTAGCCAGATCAACCGGTAAGTTCGCCAACACTTCAACAGCGGAAATCAGGGATGCGCCGGTAGCTTGGATCAGCGGCAGACCTTGGGTCTTACTGGATTCGAAAACAAACCCTTGCGCGTCGACAGCTTGACCGGGGCTAATATCGTTGATCCGGCCGAATGGGATTCGCATTTCAACAGCAACCACGACTTCGTTGGGCCAACCGCGCCGCATATCAACCGCTTTCACCCAGGGAAGATCCACCACAGCTTGAGCTGCAGTCTCGGTATCGATTTTTGCCATCGGTTCCTGAAGTGAAATATTTGCAGCCAGTTGCACTTGGGCAATCTGATCTGCCGAAAGGCTCTCGCCGACCGAGTCGACCACCTGGACAACTTTGACCGCGAGAACGGGTGAAAACCACACCAACCACATGAGGACACCTATCATTACGATCAGTGCTCCGGCCACGATCAGCCGGACTTTTCGTTTCCCCTTTTTCTTCGACTGATACGCGGTGAAATCCTCTGACTGGGCGCCACCCGTTAGGCCATGGGTTATCTCACTCACCAACGCCCCGGTTCACGTTCCTGCAGTCTTTCAACGACTTCAGCCGCGATCAGGCCAATATCTCCCGCTCCTAAAGTCATAATGATGTCCCCCGAATGTGCATCACCGATCAAC
>JBDNFV010000285.1:0-1513 GCA_041689635.1 Candidatus Nanopelagicales bacterium
AGACGGGCTTGATGCGACAAGATGGGCACGTGAATTCAGTCGCGCGCACTCAAGAAATAATTCCCGAACTTCAATGGCGTGGGTTGATCGCGCAGAGTACGGACCTTGAAGCACTCCAGAAGGCGTGCGCGCATTCCATCATTCTCTATTGCGGTTTTGATCCCACGGCACCGAGTCTGCATGTGGGAAACTTGGTTCAAATTCTGACGGTTCGACGTTTCCAACAATGTGGACATAGGCCACTGGCTCTGGTTGGTGGTGCTACCGGTTTGATCGGTGACCCAAAAGAATCGGGGGAGCGAACATTAAATTCTGCTGAACTCGTTGGCGAATGGGTTGGGCGAATCCGAAGCCAGTTAGAACGCTTTTATGAATTCGACGGTCCTAATCCGGCACAGATGGTGAATAACCTTGATTGGACCAAAGACCTCAACGCGATCGAGTTTTTGCGCGATATCGGAAAGCACTTCAGCGTTAATCGCATGCTTGATCGTGAGGCTGTCGCGGCGAGACTAGCCAAAGATGGTATTAGTTTTACCGAATTCAGTTACCAGTTACTGCAGTCATTTGATTATCTCGAGTTGTATCGCCGGTACGGCTGCGTCTTACAAACCGGTGGCTCTGACCAGTGGGGCAACATCACTGCTGGGGTCGATTTGGTGCGGAGAGTGGAAGCAAAAGGCGTACATGCACTAACTACGCCGTTGCTCACCAGGGCAGATGGCAAAAAATTTGGTAAAACCGAGAGTGGAACTATTTGGCTTGACCCACACCTGACGAGTCCCTATTCGTTCTTTCAGTATTGGATTAATGCCGATGACCGTGATCTTCCCCACCTACTCAAGACGTTCAGTTTTAAATCAGAGCCGGAAATTGCTGAACTCGTGCAGGCGAGTGTGGATAGACCCCAAGAGCGCGCAGCTCAGAGGTCGCTCGCGAGCGAATTAACCACACTTGTGCACGGCGTCGAAGAAAGTATGGGAGCACAGAACGCCGGTAAGGCGCTCTTTGGTGTCGGAGACCTTGCCGATTTGCCTGAGTCAACCCTGCAGGCGGCCTTAACCGAGGCGTCGTTGGGAGAAGTGTCCAAGAGCGAAGTAATTGAGGGAAAATTACCGGCCCTTGATGAACTTTTGGTTCGCTGTGGACTCGCGCAGAGTAAGAAAGCTGCTCGACGAACTATCGCCGAAGGCGGTGCCTACGTAAACAACATTCGGATTGAACAAGAGGACTTTCAGGTGCCTGTGGGTGATCTGCTGTATGGCCGTTGGGTAGTATTACGACGCGGTCGCAAGGCGTTTGCCGGCGTGGTCGTTAAGTAGTCCCGGACTTCGGGCCTTCTCCTTGTAAGCCCAATCCGAGCCGTTTCAACGCTGCCGGTGCAGGTTCCTGATCTTTTCCGATAGGTAGTGATGACTTCTTTTGCTGATCTCGGTGTCGTGCGCCCCCTGGCGCTGGCACTTTCACATTCCGGCTTTTCCGAGCCGTTTCCCATCCAAATTGCCACCCTCCC
>JBDNFV010000286.1:0-1393 GCA_041689635.1 Candidatus Nanopelagicales bacterium
CGGTCGTGGATGTGTCTGATGAACACGCCGTTAGTACAAGTGCCGATGCCGCTACGACAGCAACCGCAATCTTCTTTATCTTCATAATTTCCTCTTTTCTCCTGCTGTACAGCAAGAACGAGTGGCGGAGATTTCGAGGCTGGAGCCCCTTGGTCAAACGTTTTGGAACGTTCCAATGATTAATCTATGAATCAATTGCCTTCTTCGGAACCCCTTTGCGATAAGGGTTATCAATTTGTTACCGACAATTAGGATCTTTGGGTCAAACTCCGCGTCGACGACCCTGCAGTCCGGCTTCGAGTCGCTCTCTCGCTTCACGGACCTGCCCCCGGTCACTGACTTCAGGGACCCCGACTTCCCAAAACGCTCCGCCCTCGGTCCAGTCTGACGCGCGAACACCGAGCACGATCACACTGGTGCGATCTGCTTGCCGCGCCAAGGCCAGCGCCCGATCCAATTCCTGAACTGAATTGGCGGTAAAAGTCGCGGCACCCAGAGCACCCGCATGGGCCACAAAATCGACGCGCACATCTTTTCCTGGACCCCGGACATCTCGCAACATGTTATTGAATGAAACACCACCCTGGTTTACCTGCAGCCGGTCAATGACCGCATAACCTTCGTTGTCACACACGACCAAGATGAACTTGTGCCCACTCACAATGGATGAATAAATTTCCGAGTTCATCATGAGATACGACCCGTCACCGACAAGAGCAAAAACTTCACCTTCACGCCGAGCCATCGCGGCGCCCCAAGCCCCTGCGATCTCATACCCCATGCACGAGAAACCGTACTCACAATCAAAACTTGCGATTGCCTTTGATTCCCAGTTGATATTAAGTTCCCCCGGCAAACCGCCGGCAGCCGTAAGAACGTAATCTTCCTTCGTTGCCTGATGGTGGACTCGTCCAACTATTTGGGCGTAACTCGGCGGCCAATCACCGTCAAGAGTCGTGCGAGATTCAACAAATGAATGCTGATCCACGCGCAGTCTGGCAGCCTCCGCCTGCCAAGACGCAGGGGTGCGATATTGGTCTAGACCCGTACTCAATTCCACCAAAGCTTCACGAGCATCACAGACAAGTGGCATCGAAAAGTGTTTGTTCGCGTCAAAACTTGCACTATTAATACCGACTATTTCAGCGTGTGCATCGAATAGGGTCCACGATCCAGTAGTGAAATCTTGCAATCGAGTTCCAATCGCCACAACAAGATCCGCCTGCGCTGCTAACTCATTTGGCGCTTGGGCACCCGTTACCCCGATCGGCCCAACGAGCATGGGATTTTCACTCAGCAAGCAGGACTTTCCGGCCACCGTTTCCACAACCGGGATGCCGTGCCGCTGCGCAAACTCTGCTAGTTCTTGCTCGGCTCGTGAATAGTGAATCCC
>JBDNFV010000287.1:0-3852 GCA_041689635.1 Candidatus Nanopelagicales bacterium
GACAATCGCCGCGGTTGCAACTCCTCCGCCTGCGCCTTGAATCAGGACGGTATCTCCTGCTCTCGTATTGGAGCGTTTCGCCAACATTCGGTAAGCGGTGAGGTAGGCGGTCGGAAGGCAGGCGGCCTCCTCAAAACTCAATGACGCCGGTTTGTCCAACAGATTCTGTGCGGGTACCCGAACTCGCTGCGCCAATGTCCCCGGGTACAACTCGCTCAATAATGAACGGCGTGGATCAAGTGTTTCGTCAAAAACTTTCCCACCTGGATTGTGGGAGTCACCGATCACCGCATGGACGACAACTTCGCGTCCGTCGTCGGTCACGCCGGCTGCGTCGCTCCCCAAGATCATCGGTACTCGATCGGCTTTGAGTGCTTGGCCTTTAAGTGACCAGACATCATGGTGATTCAAGCTGGCACTTTTTACATGTACCGTCACCCAGTCCGATGGAGTCGCTGGCTCAGATATTTCACCAACACCTAATGCGTCAAGTGGATTCTCGGGGTCAACCGAATGTGCATAAACTGCGAACATTGCTGCTCCTTAACTTGCTTGATCCAATTTGAAGACCCAAATTCCACGCGCACCAACGCCGGTACTGGCAACTATCTGCAACAGGATTCCCTCAGCGGGAATCTCGAGGGTTTCCGGGAACGTGAATCGGTGGTAGTAGGTCGTAATTGGGTCGACGTTCATCCGTTGATCGCCGAGCACGACAAACCAGCCTGTTTCGGCAACGACCGGTTCGACACTGATTCCAACAATGTCCCCGGGGAAGACCGAGACGACCGAGACGGCGTCTCCTTCGGCTGCCTGAGCAATCAAGTCCTGAGCACAGTCCCCAGCGCCGAGTTCTTCGGAGTCAAATGCCCAACAGGTCGCTTGTCGGTGCTGGCTATTACTTCCCGAGAAGACGGTCGCCCCGGGCATCGGCTTCATGCAACCGGTCAACACCAGCAGGGTTGCGATGGTGAAGGCAGCGAGGACGGCGCCTTTGCGAATATGTGAAGTCATGGCGGTGACATTACCCGCTGTTCCCGACCGAACGTCTCATGGGAGAGTATTGGCTGGTGAGCACGCAACTGTCAGCCCAAGCCCTTGCCTCGCAGGCACCAGGTCTCACAGTGGACCCCACGTTGGCCAAGGCATTCGAACTAGCAAAAGCCGCGGCAATCCTTGAGGCTGGAAGTTCAACATTCGTTGGCGAACACCTCGGAATGGTCATGGAGTCCGAAAATTTGGCCACCCACCTTTTCAGTTGCACGAATAAGGCGTATGTCGGCTGGCAGTGGGCCGTCACCATGGCATTAACCCCGATGAATAAGTCCATCGTCACCCTCACCGATGTTGTGTTACTGCCGGGACCGGATTCGCTGTTGGCACCGGCCTGGCTTCCTTGGAGTGAGCGAATTCAACCGGGTGACCTCAGTCCCGGGGACGTGCTTTTGGTTAATCCTGATGACGAAAGACTCGCGGCGGGTTTTGCCGAGTTTTTTGCAAGTGAAGTAGATGAAGACTTCGATTACGTTGAGGAGTACCGCGGCATCATGTCCGGTTGGGAATTAGGACTCGGTCGGGCAAGGGTTCTTTCCGTCGTTGGCCGCGAACAGGCAGCGGATCGTTGGCGTGACAGCGACTTTGGTCCCGCCACGGAAATGGCGCGGCTAGCGCCCGCAACCTGCAGTAGTTGCGGTTTCCAAAGCGCCTTGGCTGGACCCCTGGGCCAGGCGTTTGGGGTGTGCACGAATGTTTTCTCACCCGCTGATGGTCGAGTGGTAGCACTGAGCTTCGGCTGCGGGGCGCACTCGGGCACCGTCGACCCCGGCTTCACTCCGGTTGAACGCGCTGGCTCATCCAGTATTGAATAAAAGTTCTACGAAGAATTTATTTCTCGCTGGCGCGCTCGTCGCCTCAAGAAAACCAATCCAACTATTCCCATCAGGCTGGCACATATTCCGGCTCCAAACCACCACACCTGAGGGCCGGTTGAGCCACCGACTAATTCGCCCGGTGAGATTGGTCCGGTGAATCCAGCGATGGCCGTTGCCAAAATGGCAATGGCTGTTCCAATTCGAACCGGCAAAATTGCGTTGGAGTCGGATGCGGCCATTCGGTAAGGATAGACGCAAGCACATCCGATCGTTTTTATTGCTTTAGACTCAGGGTATGACGCCCGCATTTCGACGAATCGTGACCATCGTGGTTTTGGTAGCACTCATTGGCAGCGTATTTGTTGCAGCGATAGTGTCAATCTGATTCACAAGCCGATTCACCGGATACTGAGTTCCATGGTTCTTGCGGGGGCCGTGTTCATACTTCCCGCGTCGGCATCGGCGGCACCAACAACTGAGGTTATCTGTGAATTCGCGGATCCCCGTTTGGCCGAAATCAGTGGAATGGCGCCCTCAACATTGCATCCCGGCGTTATGTGGGTTCACAATGATTCCGGTGATGCAGCAAAGCTGTATGCACTAAGGCTTTCCGACTGTGCCGTTGTCGGTGAACTCACTTTGAGTGGCGTTTCTGCACGAGACTTTGAAGGTTTGGCCATGGGTAGAGATGCGCGGGGAAGACCGGTGCTGTGGGTGGGCGACATTGGTGACAACCGAGACTCGTGGAGTGACGTTTCCATCTATCAAATTCGAGAACCAAAAAAGCTCCGCAATAGAAATGCTGAAGTAACAAGGTATCGGTTTACCTATGAAGACCGACCGCACAACGCTGAAACGATTCTTGCCGACCCGGTCTCACAACAACTGTGGATTGTCACCAAGCAATTGGCCGGTGGGTCGATTTATGCTCTCCCTAAAAAACTGAAAAAATCCGGAATTAATATTGCTAGAAAGATTGGTCCGGCCACGGGTTTAATTACCGATGGAGCGATGAAACCCGATGGAACCGGATTTGTGCTGCGTGATTATTTTGACGCCCAATTCCTCAACGGGCTCCCTGCGGGTGAACTGATGGAAGAAATCCAGTTACCGGCCCAGCCTCAAGGCGAGGCGATCGCCTGGCTGCCTGGTGAGAATGCGGTCGTGATTGCGAGTGAGGGGGACAACCGACTTCTGCGCGTTCAAGCCCCAAGCCTGCTCGAGACAGGCTCAACACCAGCGCCGGTGCAAACACAGATTCAAACACCGACTCAAACACCGAATCAAGGATTAACTCCGGAGGGCGTTGTGCAGGGTCGATCCATAAATTACGTGGTGCTCATTGGTGTTGTTGTTGGCGTAATTATCCTGGTGACCGGCTTTATTCGAATCAGGAAAAAACCCGCGAGCAAGGTAACGGGAAGCATCAAGAAGGCAGTGTGAACTCCCACGGAGTCGGCCATGGCTCCGAGCACAAAGGGGCCGATACCACCGGCAGTTGCGCCAGCAACAGTTGACAACGCAGTCGCCCGGTCGTTTTGACCGCCCGATGCCATCACCACCCGACTAATTCCAAATGGCCAGAAAAGGGCAACCCCGATCCCGCTAAGAACAAGGCCGAGGATCATGATCGCGGCGACGGATGAAAGCCACACCACCAACCAACCGCCAAAGGTGATCAGGATTGCGAAACTAAGAATTCGATCAACGGGGAAGTATTCGGCCAGTCGTGAGCCTGAAACTCGACCGAGGAAAATGCCACCCGTGAGAGCCGCAACGGATGCCGCCGCGGCACCCGCTTCAAAGCCCGCCCTCTCGCGAAGGAGGTCGGCGCTCCACAGGATGAGTGTGAATTCAGTTGTGAGTAGTAGAAAGAGGGTGGCAAGTGCCCACCAAAAACGTTGCGGAAACGGAACCTTGTTGGCTTCACGGATTTGTTCGTCAACGGGAACACGGAAAACGTCTGGACTCTTCCGCATCA
>JBDNFV010000288.1:0-7043 GCA_041689635.1 Candidatus Nanopelagicales bacterium
ACCAAATCTGCGGAAATAGTCATCCATCATGATCCGAGCATCTTCGGTTGAGATATCCAGCTGGGCTGCCAGCCCATATGGCGACAGCCCATAAGCCAAGCCGTAGGACATCGCCTTAATTTGCCGGCGCATGTCCGGTGTCACTTCACTGACGCCAAAAACTTTACGGGCAACGCTCTCGTGTAAGTCTTCACCAGATTTGAACGCCTCAATCAGTGCTTCGTCTTTAGACAAATGAGCCATGATGCGTAACTCAATTTGACTGTAGTCCGCGGTGAGCAGACATTCGTAACCCCTACCAACGACGAACGCGGCACGGATACGACGGCCGGCTTCGGTACGAACCGGAATATTCTGCAGGTTGGGGTCTATCGAAGACAGCCGTCCGGTTGCGGCCACCGTTTGTCGAAATGTGGTGTGAATCCGTCCATCTGAATCAACGAGTGGGAGCAGACCTTCGACGGTTTGACGCAGTTTTGATTCTTCGCGCCAGTTCAACAGATGTTGAAGGAGGGGATCTTTCGTCTGGGCGTACAAAGTCGTGAGGGCTTCCGCATCCGTAGTGAACCCGGTCTTGATTTTTTTGGTTTTCGGTAATTCTCGTTCACTAAAAAGCACTTCTTGTAATTGTTTTGGTGATGCTAAATTGAATTGATGACCTACGAGAGCAAAACTTGCAGACTCCGCGGAACGCATCTGTTCACCGAACTCGTCGGAAAGAGCTGCAAGTTCATCCGAGTTGACAGCAATTCCAACATGTTCCATGTGTGCCAACGCAATTTCGGTAGGAATTTCCATGTCAACCAACAGTGACATTAAGTTGAGTTCCTCGAGTTTAAGGGTCAGACTCGCACCCAGTTCCCAGATGAGTTGAGCCGCCTGCACCAAGTTGGCGTTCGCATCACCATCCCCAAACATGGAGAGTTGGTCCTCTGGTTCATCAATGCTTCGGCCGAGTTCACGTTGAACTAAGTCGGCAAGTTCATAAGACCTCTGACCTGGATCGAGTAAGTAGCCTGCCAGTGCGGTATCCATCTGAATTGCGAATTGGGAAATATCGATCCCAGCACTGGCTAGGGCCCACAGAATTCCTTTACCGTCATGAACGGTCTTCTCATTGCGAGCGGTGCCCAGCCAGTTGACGACCTGTGAGTAATCCTGCTCCGGGATCGTGGAGAGAACGTGTACGTGATCTCCGGAGCAAACGGCGAGCGCCGTTATGGTCCCGGATCCTTGGCGAAATTCACCCTTGACCGCGACGGCAATGGGTCCCGGTAATGCTGTTAGGTCGGCAAGTGAGGCGTCCGGGAAGATCTCCCGTTCTACCACCTGCCGATTCGGATCGTCGGACTTGACCTGCGGATCCGTCCCCACTGGCGTGATGGCGCCCGACAGTTTCTCAACCCTGGCGCGCAGTGCGGTGAATTGCAATGTGTCAAAGAGTTGATGTACATCTGCCAATGAGAAGGACTTGCGATCGAGTTGGTCCACGGTGAGTTCAAGTGGGACATCACGCACCAACTCCGTGATTCGACGGTTGAGCAGAACCTGTGAGAGGTTCGCGCGAAGTGAGTCTCCAACTTTGCCACCTACGGTGTCAACCTTCTCGATTAATGCACCCAGGTTGCCGTACTCAGTGATCCATTTCTGCGCTGTCTTTTCGCCAACCCCGGGAATCCCTGGCAAGTTGTCGCTCGGGTCACCGCGCAATGCGGCAAAGTCCGGGTACTGCGACGGCGTCAGTTTGTATTTAACGTCAATTGCTTCCTCGGTCATCACCGCAAGGTCTGAGACACCTTTTTTGGGGTAGAGCACCGTAACCGCGGGCGACACGAGCGCGAATGCATCCCGGTCACCGGTCACAATGTCGGTTGCGAAGCCCGCCGCGCTGGCTTGCGTGGCCAGGGTTGCGATGAGGTCGTCGGCTTCATAACCGTCTTTTTCCAACCGACGGATCGCCATGGCATCGAGTACCTCCTTGATTAATTCAACCTGTCCCTTGAACTCATCCGGTGACTTCGAACGCGTCGCCTTGTATTGCGGAAAAATGTCAGTACGAAAACTTCGCCGGGAAACATCAAAGGCGACCGCAACGTGGGTCGGGTCGTATTGCTTGAGCAAGTTGATTAACATAGAGGTAAATCCGTAGACCGCATTCGTTGGTTGCCCGGTGCTGGTACTGAAGTTTTCCGGCGGTAACGCAAAAAATGCACGGTAGGCCATCGAGTGTCCATCGATAAGAAGCAATCGACTCTGCGCCATGACCGGATACTAGTTGCTGCGGCATCCAATAGACTTTTTCACTATGTCGAAGATGAGTGATCAATTGTTAACAGATGTGACCGCCGAAGTACAAGGACTCGGCATGGGCGCCCTTGCCGAACTCATGGGGATCCAACTTGTGAGTGCATTGGTTGATTCCCGTGGCTGGGCGAGCATTAGCGCCACGATGCCGGTTGCCGGAAACACCCAACCATATGGACTGCTGCACGGCGGTGCCAGTGCAGTCTTGGCCGAAACGTTGGGTTCAATTGCCGCCGGAATAACCGCACATCAGCGACTAGGACAAGGTGCCCTCGTCGTGGGTATTGAACTGAATTGCACGCATCATAAAGCCGCCCGAGACGGCGTTGTGACCGGAATTGCCACCATGATTAGCGTGGGGAGCACGATGCTGTGCAGCGACATTGTGATCACTAACGAAAACGGCGATCGGATTTGTACCTCGAGGCTTACCGCGATGGCTCGTAAGCCACGAACCTAGATAACTGGATATTTCGGACATTACGCAATGTTTCAACTCAATGAATCTCGTTTTCGTTTCGACTGAATCACTTACAAGTGGGTAACAATCCTGTTTTATCCGAGATCCTTAGTCGCTTTCGAGACTTATGGGGGTAAGGTTTCCGCAGTCCTACTCAGGCTTAGCGCTGATTTACTCAGGCTTAAGCACTGCGCCCGTGCACAATCGCGAATGTTGGCCCGATCGAGACCCGGAGGTACGCCCACGTGCTCAGAGCTGTGCGACTGACCTTGGGAGTCCTGCTCCTGACCTCCATTGCTTTTCTGATCTCCGGTGGGCTGTCCCCGGCCAATGCGGCCGAAACAACCATCACCGGGACGTTGAGTACGCCGGCCGGTGTGCCCGTCAGCGGCGTTGTGGTGAGCGCCACGGACTCCGGCGGTGTGAGCGTTTCTGGAACCTCCGATGACAAGGGTGTTTTCCTGATTCCACTCGAGGCCGGTGGCACCTACACCGTCGAAATTGACGTGAGCACCCTGCCCGATGGAATCACCCTGAATAACGAGGCCGACGCCAGTCGATCCCTCTTGGTGCTCGGTGGCGAGAAAAAGATCATTATTGGGCTCTCCGAAGACGGAGAGTCGGGGATCACAACTGCGGATTCGGGTACCAGCGAGCGGGTTATTCAACTCTTCCTCGACGGAATCCTCTACGGACTGGTCATCGCCTTGGGCGCTGTCGGTCTGAACTTGGTGTTCGGCACCACCGGATTAACGAACTTCTCACACGGGGAATTACTCACTTTGGGGGCATTCACTGCTCTCGCCTTCAACACCGCCGGGGTCAACATCATTATTGCCGCCCCCATCGCGATTGTTTTCGCGGCATTCGTGTACGGCTGGGGACAAAATCGAATCCTGTGGCGTCCATTGCGGCGACTCAAGACCGGTCTGATTGCCGCAATGATTGTCAGTATTGGTCTTGCGATTTTCCTGCGATACACCTTGGTGTTGTTCTTTGGCGGTGCTCCGGAGAGTTACAAGCAGTTCGCCGGCCAAGCCGGGATCGCCCTTGGACCCTTTAACACGACCCCGAAAGCGCTTATCCTCGGCGCCCTCGCGGTCATCGCCTTGGCCGCAACGGTGATCTGGCTCCAACGTTCACGCATTGGTAAGGCCACCAGGGCCGTCTCCGATAACCCCGCGCTCGCGTCGGCAACCGGAATTGACGTTGAGCGGGTGATATCCGTCGTGTGGATTATCGGTGCCGGACTGGCCGCCTTTGCCGGGATTTACCTCGGTTTAACCCAAAATACGGTGTGGAATATGGGTCAACGGATCCTGCTTGTCCTCTTTGCGGCCGTCATTTTGGGTGGTTTGGGAACCATTTATGGCGCGATTGTTGGCGCCATGGTGGTCGGAATCTTCATTCAGATGACCACCCTTTTCATCCCCACCGAAATGAAAACCGTCGGGGCACTTTTCTTGATGATTCTCATTCTGTTGGTGCGGCCGCAAGGCTTACTTGGGCGAAAAGAAAGGGTGGGTTGATCTGATGGATTTTGGACAAATTCTCAGTCTCACCATCACCCAAGCGGTTGGCGTCACGGCCCTCATTTACCTTTTTGCCGCCATCGGTCTCAACGTTCAATTTGGTTACACCGGGCTACTCAACTTCGGCCAGGTGGCTTTTGTGGCCGCCGGCGCATACGCCGTCGGAGTTATTGTCCTCACCTTTGATCTAAGCCTGTGGCTGGCAATCGTGGTGGGCCTGATCTCCTCCACCTTATTAGCGCTGTTACTAGGAATACCCACCCTGCGATTACGGGCGGACTATCTAGCGATTGTGACCATCGCTGCCAGCGAGCTACTCCGACTATTGGTCCGCTCCATTGCCTTCAAAGACGTTTTCGGCGGATCCCAAGGCCTCAACGGCAAGTTGGGTCAAGAGTTTCACGACCTCAATCCCCTGCCAACCGACATCACCCTCCCCTTGCTCAGTTGGAGCCGCCAAGACCTGTGGGTGGTTATTGTTGGCTGGACCCTGGCCTTCATTTTCACCGCTCTCGTGTGGGGACTGGTCCGCAGCCCGTGGGGCCGGGTGGTCAAGGGAATCCGGGAAGATGAAGACGCCGTCGTTTCATTGGGCAAAAACGTTTTCGTCTACAAATTACAGGCGCTCGTTATCGGTGGTGGTATCGCCGCCTTCGGCGGTATCCTGTGGGCGATCGCCAAGCAATCGGTTCAGCCCGACACCTTCCAACCTGATTTCACCTTCTTCGTTTTCACTATTCTGCTCCTGGGTGGGGCTGCCCGGGTATTCGGTCCTATTGTCGGAACAATCATTTTCTGGTTCCTCCTCGCCGGATTCGGCGAAGTCCTGAGTTCCTTAATCAATAACGGCTATATCGATTTTCTTACCGCCACCGATGTCGGTTCAATTCGATTCATGCTGATGGGCCTCGGATTGATGTTGCTGATGATCTTCAGACCGCAAGGAATATTTGGCGACCGAAGGGAGTTGGCCCTCGATGCCCGCTAACACCGAAAACATGGCACCGGGAAGGGCCGCCGCTGTGCAAGCTTTGCGCGACGTGGCTCGGGCACCGGGTGCCCCCAAGCCTGACCCCATCGTGATTGTTGACAACGTGCATCGTCAATTTGGTGGACTCACCGCCGTTGATGTTGCCCACGTCGAAATCCAGCGTGGCGCCATTACAGCGCTCATTGGTCCCAATGGAGCGGGTAAAACAACACTGTTTAACCTGTTAACCGGGTTTGATAAGCCGGACACTGGCGAATGGACCTTTAACAAAAAACCCATTGCCGGTACACCTCCCTACCGCTTGGCTCGAATGGGCATGGTGCGTACTTTCCAGCTGACAAAAGCTTTGTCTCGCATGACCGTTATGGACAACATGCTGCTGGGTGCAAGTGGGCAAAGTGGTGAGCGAGTACTCAACGCGCTGCTACCGTTTAGATGGAGAGCGCAGGAACGGGCGAACACCGCTCGCGCAATGGAGTTGCTCGCGCGGTTTACCCTCGATGCCAAGGTCGATGATTTCGCTGGTTCACTTTCTGGAGGTCAACGTAAGTTACTCGAAATGGCTCGAGCGCTTATGGTTGGCCCTGAAATCGTAATGCTCGATGAACCGATGGCCGGAGTTAACCCGGCCTTGACTCAGAGCCTGCTCGGTCATATTAAAAACATCCGAGAAGAAGGAACAACGGTTCTTTTTGTCGAGCATGACATGGACATGGTGCACGACATCAGCGACTGGGTGATTGTGATGGCCCAAGGCCAGATTATTGCCGAGGGTCCACCCGATGTCGTGATGAAAGACGAACAGGTGATTGAGGCCTATCTTGGATCACGCCATGGAAGTGCGCTCACCTCCGATGGCGCCTCCCTCACCACCGATTCCCAAGGGGGAACCACATGACGTTCAGCGAACCTAGTGACCTGCCTGGCACCGGCAGTCCCGACGGTGCCCACGAGTTTGAGTCAGAAATCGATGTGAACGCTGGTCAACGTTCCCAAGCATCAGCGGCGACGCCCGCCCAGATCCACCAAGCACAAGCGGTAGGGGCACTGATCAGGGCTGATCGGCTCATTGCTGGCTACTTTCCCGGGGTTAATATCCTCAATGAATCAGATCTATACGCACACGACGGTGAACTCGTGGGAATTATTGGGCCCAATGGCGCCGGCAAGTCAACCCTGCTAAAAGCTCTTTTCGGCTTGGTTCATATCAATTCAGGTGAGGTAACTTTGCGGGACGAAGACATCACCAACCTGCGAGCAGACCAATTGGTCAAACGAGGTGTTGGTTTCGTTCCCCAGAACAACAATGTGTTCCCCTCCCTCACGATCGAGGAGAACATGCAGATGGGCGCCTACCAAGACCCGAAATCCTTCACCGAACGCTTCGCCGCTGTCGTGGATCTGTTCCCCACCTTAGGGACTCGCCGCAAGCAGCGAGCCGGGTCCCTTTCCGGTGGCGAACGCCAGATGGTCGCCATGGGCCGCGCACTCATGATGGCACCTAGTGTGCTTCTCCTCGATGAACCAAGTGCCGGCCTGAGCCCCGCCCTGCAAGATGAAGTTTTCATTCGGGTCAAGGAAATTAATGCAACCGGTGTCACCGTGATTATTGTTGAGCAGAATGCTGCCAGATGCCTGCAAATTGTTGATCGTGGCTACGTCCTGGATCAGGGCCAGAACGCCTACACGGGGACCGGGCAATCACTGGCCAACGACCCCAAGGTGATCGAGCTCTACCTCGGCACCCTTGCAAAGG
>JBDNFV010000289.1:0-4102 GCA_041689635.1 Candidatus Nanopelagicales bacterium
GACGTGAAACTCTCAACGGATTTGATCACACCATCGGCCTTAAGTGTGTTTCCAATTTGAGTCAGGCTGTCACCTCGACTCACGTTCACGCTGACGCTGCCTGACCCGGATCCGACGTAGTCATTTGTTTCACCGCCACCACCCAGGAGTGAATAAATGCCGTAAACAATTGCGAGGGCGGCGATCAGGCCAGCTCCAACAACAACACGCTTACTCCAGCTATTGGCGTTACGCGAAGGTGGCAGTTGCTCTCCACTGAGAACTTCATCTATGAATGTCACTCTCGGGGACCTTTCGCTTGTGCCAACATGTCAAGGTAGGACTGTAGAAAAATCGCGGCGGCAGCACTATCCACCCTACTTCGCATTTTCTTGGCGTTGAGGCCGCCTGCTCGTAACGCGCTCGTCGCCTGCACGGTTGTCAATCTTTCATCGAAAAGAATAATTGGGATTGAGGTCACCCGCTCAAGTTGGCGCGACCATTCCCTGGCATTTTCGGTTGACGCGGTGTCATTGCCCTTCAAATTACTCGGCAAACCAACAAGAATTTCACATGGTTCATATTCGTGAATGACCTGCAAAGCCGCCGCAATGGAGTTATCTGCGCCACTAATGGCGGGTTGAGGTGAGGCCAAAATGGCGTCAAAGTCGCACGACGCCACGCCAATGCGCACTGTTCCCACATCAAATGCTACGCGTTTTTGATTCATGCGAATCATTCCTATTGCGCGGCCAGCGCCGCTTGCACACTTTCGATGGCCGCAGGGAGAGCCGCACTGTTTGACCCCGCACCTTGGGCAAAACTGTCCTTGCCACCACCCTTACCGTCTAGTTGGGCCAGGGCGATCCGCAATAATTGTTGAGCCGAGTACCCGGATTGGACACCGAGATCATTAACAGCCACGACCGCTGAAACTTTTCCATCGACCGTCACAGATCCGAATGCCACTGCCTTGGATGCGTCTAGGCCTGTGGAAATCGCCTGCTGCGCTAACTCGCGAAGACTCTGGGGATCGGTGCCCGCCGGGGCTGCAAAAACCCAGAAATCAACATCTCCGTGACGCACCGGGTCGCCCACAATGCTGCCGGCCTCCTTAATTAACGTGGCCCGCTTGAATTCTGCGATTTCTTTTTCAGCAACTTTGAGTGCGCTAATGGTCGACTCAAGTCGATCTGCTATTTGATCCGCAGGAACCTTGAGCATCGTGGTGAGTTTGTTGACCAGAACGTGTTCATTGGCCGCGAACCGGTAGGCATCAGCGCCGACGAGGGCCTCAACCCGACGAATGCCAGCACCGACCGAACCTTCACCGATGAAGTACACCAAACCCAAGGCGCCGGTGCGTTGGGCATGAGTTCCACCGCATAGTTCATGGGCCCAGTCACCAACCGAGACCACGCGCACTTCATTGCCATATTTTTCGCCGAAGAGTGCCATGGCGCCCATGTCGAGCGCTTCCTGTTGGGACATCAGATTCGCACTGACGGTGAGGTCTTCAATGAGCATGGCGTTGACGTACTGCTCAACATCGCGCAGTACAGCCGGTGAAACAGCCTCTGGATTCGGGAAGTCGAATCGGAACCGACCGGGCGAGTTTTCGGACCCCATTTGGGTTGCCGTCTCCCCCAGCCTCTCCCGAAATGCCCGGTGGACCATGTGCGTTGCCGTGTGGGCCCGAGAGATTGCTTTCCTTCGATGGATGTCAACCGAACCGATCACGATGTCCCCGACCGTGATTTCACCCTCAACAACTCGACCCCGGTGCAAAATGAGTCCGGGTACGGGTGTTTGCACGTCATAAATTTCGATCCGTGCCTGTCCCGACCCTGATGTGATCACACCGTGATCCCCCAGTTGACCACCGGCCTCCGCATAAAACGGGGTGCGAGTGAGGATGACTTCAACGTTATCTCCCACTCGTGCGGCCGCTACCGACGTTCCCTCGCTCACGAGTCCGGTGACTTGCGCTTCGGTGGACGTTTCGATATACCCGGTGAACTCGGCGGTGCCTCCCACCGTCAAAATTTCTTTATAAGCGGTCGTGGCGACGTAGTCACTTTTACGGGCAATGGAATCGGCCTTCGCTCGGTCGCGTTGCTCTTTCATGAGAACGGTAAAACGATCTCGGTCAACCGTTAGTCCAGCCTCAGCCGCCATCTCCATGGTCAAATCAATCGGAAAGCCGTAGGTGTCGTGTAAGGCAAAAGCTTTTTCGCCAGAAATAGTGGCACTGCCTGAATTTTTTGTTTCACTAGCTGCGGTGTCGAAAAGGATGTTACCGGTCACGAGTGTTTGGGCAAAAGCATTTTCTTCTCCGGTAGCAATGCTAAGAATTCGCTCGCGTGAATCGTTGAGTTCGGGGTACTGAGGAGCCATAACTTTGATCGCTGATTCGCATAATGTCCGAAGGGTAGGCCCGGCGGCGCCCAGTATTCGCATATTGCGAATCACCCGCCGCATCAGGCGCCGCAACACGTATCCGCGTCCTTCATTACCGGGGATGACACCATCTGAGACGAGAAATATGACGGTACGCGAATGGTCGGCTACTACTCGAAGTGCAATATCATTTTTCTCGCTCGCACCATAGACGGCCCCTGAGAGCTGCGATGCCGAGTCCAAGATTCCACGCGTCGTATCAATTTCATAGATATTGTCAACTCCTTGCAGAATTGCCGCCATCCGTTCAAGACCCATTCCGGTGTCAATACTTGCCGCCGGCAGCGGGCCCACGATGGGGAAATCATCTTTTCCCGAGCCTTCACCCCGCTCAAATTGCATGAACACAAGGTTCCACACCTCGAGGTACCGATTCTCGTCGGCGATTGGACCGCCTTCGACCCCAAATTCGGGTCCGCGGTCGTAATAAATCTCCGAGCATGGTCCACACGGTCCCGGCACACCCATGGACCAGTAGTTATCGTCCATTCCACGCCGTTGGATCCGGTCAGCTGGAACACCGACGACATCCCGCCAGATGCTTTCACCTTCGTCGTCATCCTGATACACCGTGACCCATAGTCGTTCGGGGTCAAAACCGTAGCCACCGTTATCAATTGACGTGGTGAGGAGTTCCCAGGCCAGCGGAATTGCTTCTTCCTTGAAGTAGTCGCCAAATGAGAAGTTGCCTGCCATCTGAAAAAATGACGCATGGCGTGTTGTTTTCCCCACCTCTTCAATGTCGAGGGTTCGGACGACTTTTTGCACACTCGTCGCACGCGGATACGGGGCCGGTGCTTCACCCAAGAAATACGGCTTGAAAGGCACCATGCCGGCGTTGACGAAGAGCAACGTTGGGTCATCAAGGAGCAGGGATGCCGAAGGAACTATTTCGTGTCCACGTTGCGCGAAAAACGTGAGAAATCGAGTCCGTATTTGCGCGGAATCCATGGGGTTTACTCCTTGCGTGTGGTTACGAGTTGATCGACTGGGTGGGGCGGGCCGAGTCACGAATCTTAGAAGCATGCTCACCCAAGCCGGTGGCGAACGCTTTAACCGAAGTTCCAGCATCCATCACCGTCAGGACTAAGCCCTTGTCCATGGACTCGTTTGCGAGCTCTTCCAGTTTGCGATAGACGAGAATTCCACCCACTGCACCCAAAGACACCCAGACCATTCTGCGCATAGTTCAGTCTAGCGATTCACCGGTTCGGAGGGTGCGCAGCCGATCTGCCACGACATTAAGTCGCTCTTCCGCGCCATGCTTGGTTGGTTGGTAATACAGCGAGTCCTGTAATTCCTCCGGCAGGTAGGACTGTTGGGCCACCCCACTTGTTTCGTCGTGTGGATAAATGTAATTCACGCCGTGGCCAAGGTGGGTAGCACCTGAATAATGTGCATCACGCAGGTGGCTGGGGACATTGCCGACCCGTCCGCGCTGGACATCCGCCATTGCGGCGCCTATTGCGGATACAACGCTATTGGACTTGGGCGCCAGCGCCGCCTCCAATGTGGCGTGCGCCAAAATAATTTGCGCTTCCGGCATTCCAACGAGTTGGACCGACTGCGCGGCAGCAACGGCCGTCAACAACACCTGGGATGCGGCCAATCCGATATCTTCGCTCGCCAGAATCATCAGCCTTCTGGCAATAAATCGTGGATC
>JBDNFV010000290.1:0-1299 GCA_041689635.1 Candidatus Nanopelagicales bacterium
GGCGAAGCGGTCATAAATGACATTAATTTTGAATTGGAGCAACAACAGCTCCTGGCGGTCTTGGGTCCCAGTGGCTCAGGCAAATCCACTCTCCTGAAAACCATCGCGGGATTCCTGACACCGATTGCCGGGTCGATCACCCTCGATGGAAACCTGGTGGCTGGCAATAATTCACCCGTCCCCCCGGAAAAAAGAAATATTGGACTCGTCCCGCAGGAAGGCGCACTCTTTCCTCACCTTGATGTCAGTGCAAATATTGATTTCGGAATAAAACGCGATCCGCACAAGAAACAACGCGTCAACGAACTCCTCGAAATCATTAACATGGTGGAATACGCTCACGCGAGACCCCAAGAACTCAGCGGCGGACAACAGCAACGAGTTGCTTTGGCACGGGCGTTGGCGCCAAAACCTAAACTGATTTTGCTCGACGAACCCTTTACCGCATTAGACACCTCACTTCGAGCACAAATGCGAGAGGACATTCGAAGTATTCTCAACCTAACCTCTACCACCGCCATCATGGTGACCCACGATCAAGAAGAGGCACTCGCAACGGCTGATCAACTTGCCATCCTGCAGGACGGCAAACTCATTGCTTTCGGTACCCCGTACGCTCTTTACCACACCCCCGAATCGATAGCGGTCGCTCAACTATTGGGTGAAATCAATCTGATTCCGGCGACGGTTCAAACAGATCGCAGCGTGCATAGTGAATTTGGCGAAACGAAAACAAGTAGTCTGGAGCGACTCGTACCCGGAGAGCGGGGAACGTTGATCATGCGCCCAGAGGCCTTCGTCATCGAAAATAATGTCACCCCCAACGCAACTTTTATCGATTCGCTTTTTCACGGCCACGACTCACTCATCAGCGTTCGAATGCACAGCGGACAAGTCATTAAATTGCGCGAACAGACTCACACAACGCGTGTCCCGGGAACGCTGTGCGCGGTGACGGCGACACAACCTGGAATTTTCATTCGTTCCTAATTCACTTCAATTGGTACGGGCATCGATAATTAAAAATTGCGCTGGCCATGCTTGCCTCGATTATGAATTGCTATTAATTTCTCCCCTGCCTTGACAAAACACGTGTCGAGGGACTGAATTGATGCAGGAACAACAACAATTGCAGAGGAGACTAATCATGATCGTCTTAGGAATCATTCTTCTTATTATTGGTTTAATTGCAAATATTTCAATCTTGACCACCATCGGTGTCATTCTTCTCGTCATCGGAGCCGTCCTCACCATTCTTGGGGCGCTGGGTCGCGGAATTGGTGGCCGCAGTACCTACTA
>JBDNFV010000291.1:0-1026 GCA_041689635.1 Candidatus Nanopelagicales bacterium
AAATAAGGTTGTGACTGAGATCACAATAATTGCCAGGATCCCTTGGGTAAATAAGTCCTGGGCGCTCACCCCGAGGGCGTCGCCAAACAAGATGGTGGTGAGACTCCCGGAATAAGAATTAACCCGAGAAATAATGATCACGCCGAGAGCTAACATTCCGACAAAAAGTAAACCGATCGAAGTATCTTCACTTAACGCCGTTTGGCGGTTCACCAGCTCAATGGCGAACACCATGACAAGTGCCGCCACCGCCGCTCCGAGAAGTGGGTTGATGTCCAAGACCACGGCGGCTGCAATACCAGGGACAATTCCGTGGACAAAAGCATCGCCAAAGAAACTCATGCCGCGAAGAACCAACCACGTTCCCACGACCGCGGTCATGAGTCCTGCAAGGATCCCGCCCGTTAACGCTCGCTGTTGAAACCCGAGTGCAAACGGGTCAAGAAACCATTCCATAGAGTCAGCCTTGCAGACCCGCCGCAATCAACTGTGCATTGGTGCGCATCATGTCAATGTAGTTGGCTGCGGGTGAGCCTGGCTCCCCAAGGCTCTCGACGTAGAGCGGGGTTACCGTAATGTTCGACCCGGATTCAGCCGCCACAGCTTCAGCTAGGGCGGTTGGTGATGCGCTGTTCGAAAAAATTGCGGTAATGCCTTCGGCTTTAATGGTCGCAACGAGAGCAGCCAGATCCGCTGAACTGGGTTCGGCCAGAGTGGTTCCGGCAGGTATCACGGTTCCGGCAATCTCGTACCCGTAGCCGGCGGCAAGATAACCCAACGCGTCATGGTCGGTGATCAGAATTCGCTTTTCGACAGGGACCGACTCCAAGATGGCGCGGACTTCGCTTTCCGCTGCTCGGATCTGGGTTGCCGTCGTCGCAGCGCACGTGGCGTAGGCCTCGTTGCCCGTTGTTTTGGTGAGTTCTGAACCAATGAGCTCGGCGGCGGTCGCCATGCGGTTCATGTCAAACCAGAAGTGTGGGTCTAACGATCCGTGATCGTGGCCTTTTTCGTCGGAGTGGCCTT
>JBDNFV010000292.1:0-2738 GCA_041689635.1 Candidatus Nanopelagicales bacterium
ATCTGACTTGGTGTGACTACGTGAACGCCAACTCTTCGATGCTGGGGCAACTACACACGAGGTTTCGGTCACCGAAGGCACCGTCAATCCGGCGTACGGGTGGCCAATACTTATGGGAGCGGACCCCGGGAACCGGATAAGCCGCAACAGCACGTGGATAGGGAAGTTCCGCGCCATCGATTAAGCATTGCGCCGTGTGGGGTGCGTTCGCCAACGGATTTGATTCGGTCGGCCACTGACCGCTGGCGACCATGTTAATTTCCTGGCGAATACTGATCATGGCGTTGATGAAGCGGTCCAATTCGGCCAGGTCCTCGCTCTCGGTGGGTTCGATCATGAGTGTTCCCGCAACCGGGAAGCTCATGGTGGGCGCATGGAATCCGTAGTCGATGAGTCGCTTGGCAACGTCATCAACGGTGATCCCCGTTTCAGCGGTGATGGGTCGAATGTCGAGGATGCATTCGTGGGCTACGAGTCCGTTGGCACCGCTGTAGAGCACCGGGAAATGATCCTTGATTTTGTGAGCGATGTAGTTCGCGTTGAGAATGGCGACCTGAGTTGCATCAAGTAGGCCTTGAGCGCCCATCAGCCGGATGTAGGCCCAAGGAATGGGCAGAATCCCGGCGCTCCCCCAGGGCGCGCCGCTGACCGGGCCAACTCCACCGTCGGCAAAACCCATCGCGCTGGGACCACATTCGGGTCGCAATGGGTGTGACGGCAAAAACGGTGCAAGGTGTGAGCGCACACCCACCGGACCGACCCCCGGTCCGCCGCCACCGTGCGGAATACAAAATGTTTTGTGCAGGTTCAAATGGGAGACATCAGCGCCAAACTTGCCAGGCTTTGCCACACCCACGAGTGCGTTGAGGTTTGCGCCATCCACGTACACCTGACCACCGGCGTCGTGAACCAGTTCGCAAATGTCGGCGACGGCGGTTTCAAAAACACCGTGGGTTGACGGATAGGTGATCATCAGGGCCGCGACTTCGTGCGCGTGTTGCGCGAGTTTAGCTTTGAGATCGACAATATCAACGTTTCCCTGTTCGTCACAGGAAACGACGACCACGCGCATGCCAGCCATCACGGCACTTGCCGCGTTGGTGCCATGGGCGCTGCTGGGAATAAGACAAATATCTCGTGTCGGTTGTCCGATGCTTTCTAGGTACGCCTTAATGGCGAGCAGGCCAGCGAATTCACCTTGACTACCGGCGTTTGGTTGCAATGAGACAGCGTCGTATCCGGTTATTTCAACCAGGTATCCCTCGAGTTCACGGATCATTTCCAGATAGCCACTGGCTTGATCAAGGGGTGCGAATGGGTGAATATTGGCAAACTCCGCCCAGGTAATCGGCTCCATCTCAGTTGTTGCGTTGAGTTTCATGGTGCAACTACCTAATGGGATCATCGATCGGTCTAGGGCAATATCTTTGTCGGAGAGTTTGCGCAGGTATCTCAGCATTGACGTCTCTGACATGTAGGTATTAAAAACCGGATGCTCGAGAAAACGTGTTACCCGAACCGATTCACTCGGGATGGATTGTGTCCCTGACGTGCTCACCTCGATCAATTTTCCTGGCGTTAAAACCGCGGCAATTGTTTCAATGGTCGCCAGGGTTGATGTTTCATCCAATGAGATACCCAACTGGGAATCACTCGTTCGACGAAGATTGATGCCAAGCTTCTCCAGAGCCTGCGCGTGCTTTTGAACGTGCGGGGTCAAACATGTGATCGTGTCAAAGAAGGTGCGTGATTCAAGTTCCCAGCTGTTGGCGACTAAATGCTCGGCCAATGTCGTGGTGAGATTGTTGACCCGCTGCGCGATTGCCGTGAGCCCTTGTGGACCGTGGTAGGCGGCGTACATCCCAGAAATAATGGCCAGGAGTACTTGCGCGGTACAAATATTGCTGGTGGCTTTTTCCCGCCGGATGTGTTGCTCTCTGGTTTGCAGCGCCAAACGATAAGCGGGTGCACCGTCGGCGTCAACGCTGACACCAACGAGGCGACCGGGCAGAGCGCGTTCAAGTCCTGAGCGCACGGACATGAAGCCAGCGTGTGGTCCGCCAAATCCCATGGGGACACCGAAACGTTGTGCTGATCCCACGACGATGTCGGCGCCCAGCGAACCGGGTGCTTCAATCAACGTCAAGGCTAAAAGATCCGTTGTCACGATTGCGAGCGCACCACTTGATTTAATATTCTCAATTAAGGGCGCAATATTTTTGATGTTGCCCGATGATCCCGGGTAACTGAGGACAACCCCCGCGTATTCACCCTCGGGCATTGGTTGGGTGGTATCCCACATGCGAACCTGGATTCCCAGCGGCTTGGCCCGGGTGTTAAGTACAGCGATTGTCTGCGGGTGGGTATCAGAATCAACCAGGATCGCCGTGAAATCTTTCTTGCCATGTCGCAAAGACAGGGTCATGGCTTCGGCCACCGCGGTGGGTTCGTCAAGCAGGGACGCACCGGCCACCGGAAGTCCGGTTAAGTCCTCGATCATAGTTTGAAAATTGATGAGTGCTTCCAACCGACCTTGGGAAATTTCCGGTTGATAAGGGGTGTAAGCGGTGTACCAGGCCGGATTCTCCAGGATATTGCGCTTGATAACAGCGGGAGTGTAGGTGTTGTAGTAGCCCATACCGATCAGACTGGTGTGTGCCGTGTTTTTACCGGCGATGGATTTCGCTAGCGCTATGACCTCTTCTTCGGAGAGGGCCGGCGGTAGATCAAGTCCCTTA
>JBDNFV010000293.1:0-3439 GCA_041689635.1 Candidatus Nanopelagicales bacterium
GCCTACCTTGAAGCGAGCAATCCGGCGAACGTGGCGCTGTATCAACGTTATGGATTTGAACGAGTTGGCGAGTTCACTGTTCCCGATGGACCGACACTGATCACCATGTGGCGGCCAGCAGCAAAATAAGGGAACCGGCGCATTCACGTCGCACCGTTTTGGGCTGGGCTGGATTGCTATCGCAGAAAGTGCGGGCCAAGTTCATCGATACTTGTAGCCCCGATCAAGGCCATTGTCGTTGCAATTTCGTGGGTAAAAATATCGATCGTTTTTTCAACACCCGCCTCCCCCGCAGCCATCAGGCCGTAGAGATACGCGCGTCCAATAAACACACCTTGAGCACCCAAACACAGTGCAGCGACAACATCGGCGCCACTCATTACCCCGGAGTCCACAAATATCGAAGTCTTCTTACCCACTGTTTTCACGACCTCGGGCAGAAGTGAGATTGGTGGATGTCCGCGCTCCACTTGTCGACCACCGTGATTGGACAAAATGATGCCATCAACGCCAAGCTCACTCACGATCTTGGCGTCCTCGAGTGACTGGATCCCTTTAACCACCAGCGGCCCATCCCACTCGGCGCGCAACCACTGCACATCTTCTGGCGTGATACTCGGATCGAACACTCGACCAATCAGATCGCTGACGGTTCCGCCGGAGTCGCGGAACGAAGCGAACTCCAGCGGCTGCGTGCTGAGCAGATTCATCCACCAACGCGGATAGCGAGCCATGTTGAGCATGGTTGTTGCGCTCAGTTTCGGTGGAATGTTTAATCCATTGCGGACATCGCGGTGGCGCAGACCAGCTACGGCCGTATCTACGGTCAAAATGAGGGTGCTGTAACCGGCTGCTTTTACCCGATTAATCAGTTCCTTCGATGCTTCCCGGTCTTTCCACAAATAGAGCTGAAACCACTGGCGGCTATCGGGAACTTGTGATTTCAAATCCTCCACACTCGTCGTCCCCAACGTGGAGAGTGCGTAGGGAACGCCACGACTGCGCGCGGCTCGCGCAACTGCTAGCTCACCTTGGTAATGCATCATGCGGGTGAAACCCGTTGGACCCAGCGCTACCGGGATTGTTGACGGGGTTCCCAGAAAGTCCGCTTGGGTGTTGATCTCGCGGACGTCGCGAAGTACCCGAGGAATGAATTCCAACCGCTCAAACGCTTGACGCGCGGCTCGCAGTGACGAATCGTTGCCCGCTGCACCGTCCGTGTAATCAAAAACAGCACGTGGCGTGAAGCGTTTTGCCATCAGACGTAGGTCATAAATGTCAGAGACCCGAGCTAAAGCTCTCGCATGACTGTCAAGGCTTGGCAATTCCAGACCGATGAGTGGCGCGAGTTCACTCCACCTGGGGATTCGACGGGGTGTTTTCACTAGACGTGCAAGCCTCTCGTCAAAGCCCCGTCCACAACTAGGTTCGCCCCCGTGGTGAAACTGGAAACAGGGCTGGCGAGGAAAACAATTGCGGTCGCCATCTCGCGCGGCGTTCCCATCCGACCGGTTGGGTTGAGCGCCATTGCGGTCTTGAACAAGTCCGGGTTGCCGCCTTCAATTGATTCCCACACGCCCCCGGGGAAATACGTGTTACCGGGTGACACCGAATTTGCACGAATTCCCACGCAAGCGAATTGATTGGCGAGTCCTTGAGTGTAGGCAATGATCGCGGTCTTCATGGTTGCGTAGGGACCCGAAGCAAAGTCAACTTCACGGCCGCTGACACTTGACACCGTCACGATGGATGCGTTCTCGCTCTTTTCAAGAAATGGCATGGCCGCTTCGATCATTCGGACCGTGTGCATCAGGTCAACATTGAAACTTGCTTCCCAGTTTTCCGGAGTACTTGGAATTGCCAGCGCGCTGACGTTTGCAACGACAATGTCAATCCCATCCATGTCACTTGCGGCAGCCTCAACCCATGCTTTCAGAGCAGCGCCATCTCCTACGTCGACCGCACTACCGTGGACGCGACCCGAGCCCAGGCCATTAGCCGCCTGCTCTGCGGACTTCACTTCCTCATCATTGCGTGCGCAAAATGAAACCACGGCGCCTTCCTCTGCGAAAATATCCACTACGGCGCGGCCAATTCCCTTTGAGCCTCCGCTGACGAGAACCTTTTTCCCTGCGAGTTTGAGATCCATGTACGTGACCTTTCTGGGTAGTAGTGATTGATTTTTTAAAGAAGTTTCGCGAGTTTCTTCATTTCTTGGTGAATTCCTTGGTAGGCACTGGCACTGGGCATGTAAGCCTTCGCCGCCTTGATGGCCACGCTGTAATTTGCATCGACGACGTTGGCGATTGGTGCTTTAGAAATTTGCGACAAGAGTTGATAAGCATCCATCTGGTGCAACCCGTGTAATTCTTGCATCCATCGAATAAGTTCAACGTTTCCAATCCGCCACGAATCCTCCATGGGACGTGATGAACCAATTGCCATCAGGTACTCGTCGTTTTCAAGCCGTGGCCACAGTGGCGCAGCACCCTTGATCAGATCAACGATCACGACGGTCGTCATAGCCCCTTCAACTGCCGTGCCACAACTTTCGCCCTCGCCTTGACGGTAGTGACCGTCGCCAAGACTGAAAAGCGCACCTTCAACATTTACTCCCAGGTAGCAAGTGGTGCCTGGTTTCATCTCTGGGGTGTCCATATTTCCACCGAACCGCTCGGGAACGAGTGATGAGCGAACTTCACCACCGGCTGGCGCGACGCCCACGGTTCCCAGCATGGTTTCAATGGGAAGTGCAATTTCATGCGTGTGGTCGCCAAAGCGAGTTACAAAGCCCACCGTGTTTTTCACCGAGTCAACTTCGTAGACCCACGTGGTGTCAGGCAGTGGATCTTGCAGCATTGAGGTGCGATCGGTGGATGTCAATCCACCAAAAAACGGAATGGCCGATGAAATTCCATGTCCGCGAGCGGGCTCCATGGAAACAAAGTGAAGGACTAGCGCGTCACCCGGCTCGGCGCCTTCTACGTAAAAGGGTCCACTTTGAGGGTTGACGTACCGTAAATCGACTTTGTCCGACGCTAAATCATGCACAGTTTTCAGGGTGTCATTGAAGGCATCTTCTGACCAGATTTTCAGGGCCTGTCCTGGTTTAATCCGCATGATCGGGGCAACGCCACCAAAGGTGTAGGCGTACTGATCCTTTGTTGGGGCAAACTCGATAACGTCCACTGTGTTACACCTCTTCACTGTTGATGGACAACACTAATGAAAGTCGCTCAACCGTGCAGGTGAAGGTGTCACAAAACGAGTGGGAATCATGAATAATCATGATCCCCACTCGCAGTCTGTTTCTAGGTGCTTAGCGCCTGCTGTTATCCAAGGTGTAGCTGGCCCGATTGGCCATGGCCGGGCCACCATCGCCAGTGAAGGTGAGCGTCATTTGGCTGAAGACGTCTGTTTCTCCCGGAGCGGATGCCAC
>JBDNFV010000294.1:0-2149 GCA_041689635.1 Candidatus Nanopelagicales bacterium
ACTTTCCGACCGGCCAAGCGGCAGCCCCAAAAATGCCTATCGGCAACGCACGATCCCCGCTCCAAATAAACCGTGCGGTATGCCCCGGCAAGGCGACCACCTCCATGGTCCTGCTTCCTTTGACCAAAGAACCGGTGTGTAGCACGTCAACCCGGTAGGGGGGCTCCCAGCGGGTAATCTCCATGGTGTCCCAGAATCCCACCGGTCCCGCTCCCGTCCATCCACCTATGACCGAGCCGACGCTTTTCCCGTCGCCCGTGCGAATTTCCACCCGGGTACCCAGCATCCAGCGATCCTGCTGGGTCCAAGCCGTGAATGCGTCAAAAACTTCCCCAACCGGTGCGTCGATGACAATGCTTACCCGCAGGCGGCGAACTCTTTTACGACTCATGATCACAGGTCACTTCTTGGGACTGGATTCGAGTTCGGCGATCCGCCCTTCAAGCTCGGAGATTTTCTGATCAACTTCGTCCATGCGATACCCGCGAAGCGTGATGTCAAAACCTTGGGAATCAGGCTGATAATCCCCCGTGTTCGTGATTCCGGCACTTGGCACAAAACGACCGGTGATCACCATGGCAGCTCCGGCAATCACGGCGATCGCTAAAACCACGAAAAGAAATGTCATTCTCGTAGTCCACCATGGCTGGGTGAACCTGGCCCGGTTAGCCAACTGCGAAGATTGCGTGAAACGCTCATGAGCTCCTCCACCTGTACGAACTCCCCGTGGCTGTGCGCAATGGAAGGATCACCCGGACCGTAATTGACGGCGGGTGTTCCCATTGCTGAAAATCGGGCAACGTCCGTCCAACCGAACTTCGGTGCCACCAGCGCACCTGTCGCTGCCAGGAACGCCTGGGCCGCTGGGTGCGCGAGGCCAGGCAGCGCCCCTGGGGCTTGGTCGATGATCTCAACATCAAAACCGACAAATAATTCACGCAGATGGGTTATCGCCGCATGCGCGGACGTGTCGGGTGCGTAACGAAAATTCACCGTTACCGTGCACACATCGGGGATTACGTTCCCAGCAATGCCACCGTTAATTGCAACCGCATTCAACCCTTCACGAAACGTCAGGCCGTCAATTACCGGGCTGGCAGGTTCATAGTTGTCTAAAATTTCCAAGATCTCGCGTGCTTGGTGAATCGCGTTTTTTCCCATCCAACTTCGAGCACTGTGCGCACGCTCGCCTTTAGTGGTGACGGTCGCTCGAATCGTCCCTTGACAACCCGCCTCAATATTTGCGTTACTGGGCTCCATCAGGACAGCGAAATCGGCCTCCAAAAACTCTGGGGCTCTGACAGAAATTTTTTCAAGACCATTGAACTCGGAGCTGACTTCTTCGGCTTCATAGAAAATGAAAGTAATGTCCCGCACCGGATCTACAACGGTGGCGGCAAGTTGCAAAGCAATCGCAATCCCGCCTTTCATATCGCACGCGCCCACACCGTAAATCCGGTCATTCTCGCGGTGGTGCGGAAGATTCGCATTAGCCGGGACCGTGTCAAGGTGACCCGCAATAACTACCCGATCACTGCGGTTCGAGTGATTGGTTGCAATGACCGAGTTACCAATCCGGGTGACCTCCACGTGTGCGTAAGCTCGCAAGGCTCCTTCGATCAAGTCGGCAATCTGCTCCTCATCGTGTGACACGCTGGGAATGTCAATCAGGGCCGCGGTGAGATCGGTCAATTTCGCTTCCAAGCACAAAGGTGCTGACTGCTCCGCGGCGCTCACGCCACTACGGTAGTGCCGTGATAGTTACTTTGTTGGATGGACCTGCACGTGGGCTTGGCTTGGCGACTTACAGCGGTGAGACGCTGCTTGACGTCTGGTATCCACGCCCCAACCTGGGGTTAATTCCGATTGACATACCCGGACTCGATGCCGGTGCAACCCACGACGAGTTGCGCGGCGTAACGGTCCGGGGAATCCGCACCGAGATCTCCGATCTGCGAGAACCTCCCGCTGACGGCGCCGACGCCTACTTACGCCTGCACTTACTCTCGCACCGGTTGGTGACCCCACGATCCATCAACATGGACGGGATTTTTGACAAACTTGAACTCGTTGCCTGGACAAATCTTGGACCGATTCCGGTCGAGCGGGTGAGTGAAGTGCGGATGCGCACCCGGGCACGCGGTGACCA
>JBDNFV010000295.1:0-5542 GCA_041689635.1 Candidatus Nanopelagicales bacterium
CACCCGGCCAAAGAAGGCTTAGAGCGCTACCAAGACATTTTGGCCGGTCCCGGTCTCGAACGTGGCCTGATGGGTCCACGGGAGATGCCCCGGCTGTGGGACCGTCATATTCTGAACTGCGCAGTGGTAGCCGAACCGGAACTGGGTCTGATCCCCACCGGCGCCCTTGTGGCGGATGTCGGATCCGGCGCTGGGCTACCCGGCTTGGTGTGGGCGATCACCCGACCCGATCTGCGGATGATCCTGATTGAACCCCTGCTGCGCCGGGCCACCTTTCTCACCGAGGCGGTGATTGACCTGGGCCTGAGTGACCGGGTCACGGTCCTTCGGGCCCGCGCTGAAAAAGTGTTGACAACCCCGAGTTGGACCGGGGTTGACATTGTTACCGCGCGAGCGGTCGCCCCGATGGAGCGGCTCCTTGGCTGGACCATGCCACTATTGAAACCTGTCGGTGATCTGCTAGCCCTGAAAGGTTCCAGCGCCCAAAGCGAGCTTGATCAGGCAAAAGATGCGATTGCCCAGTTCGGAATCACCGATATTTCGGTCCTGACCTGCGGTGCCGGTGTGGTGGAACCGGCGACGACCGTGGTGCGAGCCCGGCGTGCATTTCGGTAAGCAAATACGACACAATAGCCCGGTGCCGCAGCAATCCCACCCGGGTGAAAAACCGTCAGGTCTTGGTTGGCCGGTCAATGTTTCCCGTGAAACATTGACCGATGAAACCGATGAAAAAGTAAAAATAACCGGTTTAGGGTGGCCCACATGACCCGGATCATTACTATTGCGAATCAAAAAGGTGGGGTGGGTAAGACAACCACAACCGTTAATATCGCCGCCGCGATGGCCCAGGCGGGTAAAAAGGTCCTGGTGATTGATCTGGATCCTCAAGGAAATGCCACCACGGCCGTGGGGATCGACCACGGTGAGGGCGCTCCCGGAATCTACGATGTCCTAATGGGGGAAAGCACCCTGGCCCAGATGATTAACCCCTGCCCGGATATCTCGGGCCTGTTCGCAATTGCGGCAACAATTGACCTAGCCGGCGCTGAAATAGAACTTGTATCCATCGCGAACCGGGAACACCGGCTACGGGAAGAGATCGACATTTTGTTGGGAACCCACGACTTCGACTACATATTCCTGGACTGCCCACCCAGCCTGGGTCTATTAACCCTCAATGGTCTGGTGGCCGCCCGTGAAGTGCTGCTCCCCATCCAGTGCGAGTACTACGCCTTAGAAGGCCTCTCCCAACTCCTCAAAACCGTGGACATGATCAAAGCGCACCTCAATCCTGAACTTGAGGTCACCGCCATTATTTTGACCATGTATGACGGGCGCACCAGGCTCGCCAGTCAGGTGGCAGATGAAGTACGTAGCCATTTTGGCGCCCGGGTCCTCGACACGATTATCCCGCGAAATGTCCGGGTTTCCGAGGCACCCTCCTACGGTCAAACGGTACTCACCTACGACCCGGCATCATCCGGGGCGATTTCCTACCGGGAGGCCGCTGCCCAACTTGACCGCATCACGGTTTAATCCACACGTTATCAACAATTTATCCACCGATAGGAGTTCCGATGGCAGCAGCACGCGGGCTGGGTAAGGGTCTCGGCGCGCTGATCCCTACCGGAGCAACCCCCCCAACACACAACCCGAGTGTTGTTGGCTACCTCGAACTTCCCATTGATTCAATTGCCCCCAATCCAGCCCAACCACGAACGGTCTTTGACCCCGAAGCACTCGATGAACTGGTGTTCTCGATCAAAACGATCGGACTGTTGCAACCGGTTGTGGTGCGCAGGACACCAAGGGGTTCCTATGAACTTGTGGCGGGTGAGCGCCGCCTTCGAGCCAGCAAACTGGCGGGTGTTAAAAACATCCCGGCAATTATTCGCAACACCGAAGACGCACACATGCTGCGTGATGCACTCCTGGAAAACTTACACCGGTCCAATCTGAACGCATTAGAAGAAGCCGCCGCGTACTCCCAAATGCTTTCCGACTTTGGCTGCACCCAAGATGAGTTGGCTCAACGTATTGGTCGTTCCCGTCCGCAGGTAACAAACACGATTAGGCTGTTGAAACTTCCAACGAGTGTGCAGCAAAAAGTTGCGGCGGGCGTCCTGAGCGCCGGTCATGCGCGTGCCCTTTTAGGTTTGGACTCACCCGAGGCAATGGATCACCTAGCGGCCCGGATCGTGAAAGAGGGTCTGAGTGTTCGTAGTGTTGAAGAAATCATCGCAATAGCTGTCCCAACGGGTAAGTCAACTGGAAAGCCCGGTAAGAAAAAAGGTCGGTCCGAAGAACTTGAAGAAGCAATCCGGGTCCTCATTGAACGCCTGTCCGATGCCACCGACACCCGCGTGAAAATCGACGGGTTTGCTACAAAGAATTCTCAAGGAAAAATTGTGATCGACTGCGCGGATATTTCAGATGCCCGCCGGATCGCGAAACTCCTGGATCCCAGTTAGTTCGAGCGATCAACCGCCTGGGTAACGAGCTCCGCGAAGACGGCGCCGACCGTGAGTCCTGCTGCTTCAATTGCTTGTGGAACAAGTGAAGTTTCGGTCATCCCTGGTGAAACATTAACTTCCAGAAACCAGATAGTTCCACCCGAATCCACAATGACATCGGTGCGTGAAATGTCACGAAGACCAAGGGACTGGTGAACGGTAACGGCATAAGCGCACACCCGTTCTATTGTCTGTGCGTCACGTCGCGAGGGAACGAAGAATTCGGTTGCGCCAGCCGTATATCGGGCATCAAAGTCGTAGACCCCACTCACGGGAACGATCTCAACCGGTGGCAAGGCGTGAACTTCCCCGCCGTTTTCAATCACCGTCACAGCAAGTTCGGTACCACTGACTGCGCGTTGCAGCATGACCCGATCACCGTAACCGAATGCGTCAACCAGGGCGGGCGCAACGTGATCCGCGGTGGTGCACAGCCGAACCCCCAAGGCTGACCCGCCACTTATCGGCTTAACCACAAGTGGGAGACCAATACCGGCGATCACACTTTCCAGTATCCGAGGAGCACCCATTTCACGAAAAAAACTTTGGGGGAAAGCCACAAATTTTGGGACGTGCCCCTGGGGAACCAAGCCGGCCGCGATCCCCTTGTCAAAGCTTCGAGCAGCGCTCGCGGCGCTACTGCCGACATAGGGAATTCCCTTTAGTTCCAACATGGATCGCAGGGTTGCATCTTCACCGATTGCCCCGTGAATGAGTGGAATAACGACATCATAGGAATCTGGACCCGCTGGGATTAATGAATCAAGGAACGCGCCGTGAAGGTCAACCTCAACAACTTCGGCATTGCTCATCGACTCTCGCAATGCCTCGGCAACGCGTCGCCCCGACCGCAGTGAAACATCGCGCTCAGCATTGAGGCCACCGGAGAGTACGGCTATCCGCATTATTTCCTTAGATCAGATCTGAAGTGGGATTAAGAGTTGCCATTGCACCCGCACTCTGGCCACCGCTGACACCAAAAGTGTTGACGAGATCAAGTTCGGCCTCAACCACTGCAGCGAGCCTGCGCACACCCTCTTCAATGCGTGAGGGTTCGGGGTAGCAATAAGACAGGCGCAGATTGTGAGCGCCCTGCCCATCGGCATAAAAACCCGTTCCCGGAACGTAGGCGACCAGTGAACTAATCGCCCGGGGCAGCATGGTCGTTGCATTGAGCTGTTGAGGCAGCGTTACCCAACTGTAAAACCCACCTTTGGGGACCGTCCATGTTGTTCCTGTCGGCATCATCGCCTGCATTGATTGCAGTAACGCATCGCGCCGCTCGCGGTACAACTCTTGGAAGACTTTAATCTGCTGCTGCCACGGCTCCTCGGCTAAATAACGGGACACGGTTAGTTGCGAGAAGTTACTCGGGCACAGGGTTGCCGCTTCGGCTGCCAACACCAACTTCTCACGAACACCGTGCGGGGCAATCACCCAACCAACTCGCAAACCAGACGCGATAATTTTTGAGAACGAACCAAGATAAATCACGTTCTGGTCATCAAGGGATCGGATCGCCCGTGGCGGTTCACCTTCAAAGCCGAGCAGCCCGTACGGGTCATCTTCAAGAATTGGGACGTTGAATTCCTGAGCAATTGCAAGTATTTCCGTGCGCCGTTCGAAACTTTGGGTTAAACCAGCGGGGTTGTGAAAGGAAGGGATCGTGTAAATGAATTTGACCGGGGAGGCATTTTCCCGAGCGGTAACCAGTGCCTCACGTAACGCCTGTGGATCCAACCCTTGTTGATCCATGGCAACGTGGACGATATTGCACTGATAACTGCGGAACACTCCGAGGGCACCGACATAAGAAGGTGATTCAACCAAGACGGTATCACCGGGATCACAGAAAATCTTGGTCACCAAATCAAGACCCATTTGCGATCCGGCGGTGACGACCACGTCGTCGGGGTGGGACCGAACACCAACAAGCCCTGATATCTCCAGGATTTGCTCGCGCAGGGTTTGATCACCTTGACCCGAGCCATACTGCAATGCGACCGTACCTTGCTCACGGATAACTCGAGCGGCAATATCAGCGAAACGATCCGCATCAAGGGCGGAGACATACGGCATCCCGCCGGCGAGGGACACGACCTCAGGACGAGAGGCAACCGAGAACAGCGCCCGGATAGCCGAGGCGGTTAACCCCTGGGCCCGTTGGGCGTAGGCATCAACCCACGGGTCCATCCGATTGCCGGCCATGCGGCACAGCGTAGTGCGTAAAACAAAGATTGGATAAGGCAGGAGTTACCGCTGTTACTCGATGCAACTCGTGTGGTCATCAGGATCTTAATAACACCCGTGTAGTTTTTCCACAACTGGGGAAAGATTGTGCATAAGCGGGAAAACCCTCATGGCTTGTCCACAGTTTGTTGGAATTCTGCTGACGAATGTGGTATGCGGCAGGAATTACTTCCAACGGGTAGCGAGTCCAAAACCAACCATAATGAAGGCAAAACCAATACCCACGTTGACCAAGGCGTTGAGGTCCCCGCCAATACTGTTCATGACAGGGACGCGATTACCCGCAATGTAGAAAACCACCAGGTAGGCCAAACCAATCACAAATGCGGCGACCATGGTTGGCGCTAGCCAGGCGGGGGACCCAAATCGTGCGACTTTACGCTCACCCATTTTCTGCTCGGGTGTATAGGCGTTCTTCTTGCGTCGCTTGGACTCTGGCACCGGACTCTCCCTTAGGTCATTTCGCGTTTGGTCACCATAGCCTGCCATACTCCACTTCGTGGGCACCCCGCGAATCCTCGTGATTGATAACTACGACTCTTTCGTATTCAATCTTGTCCAATATTTGGCCCAGTTGGGCGCCGAAGTAACGGTCAAACGTAATCAGGATGTCACCCTAGATGAAGCGATTTCCTATGACGGTGTCTTGATTTCACCAGGCCCAGGCACCCCACGAGATGCCGGTGTCTGTTTAGAAATTGTCCGGGGTGCAGCAGGACGGGTCCCCATTTTCGGTGTGTGTCTAGGACACCAAGTGATCGCCGAAGCTTTCGGTGGCG
>JBDNFV010000296.1:0-4921 GCA_041689635.1 Candidatus Nanopelagicales bacterium
AGTTCGATGACAGCCATCGGAGCATTGTCGCCCTTGCGGTTACCGATCTTGGTGATCCTGGTGTAACCACCTTGACGACCTGCGTAACTTGGACCGATCTCGGTGAACAGTGTGTGCACAACACCCTTGTCCTTTACCACGGTGAGAACACGGCGGCGGGCCGCAATATCTCCACGCTTTGCGAAGGTCACCATGCGCTCGGCGAGTGGACGAAGCCGCTTTGCCTTTGCGTGGGTGGTGGTGATGCGTCCGTGCTCAAAAAGTGCGGCTGCCAGGTTGCCCAGCATCAGTTTCTCGTGGGCCGCTCCCCCGCCGAAGCGGGTACCTTTAGTTGGCCTAGGCATCTTGTCTCCTTATTAATCGTGATCAGTCCGAATACACAGCAGCTTCTTAGAGCCGCTCGTCCTCGGGGTAGGCGTCTTCTGTGTAAGTAACGGCGACTTCTTCAACTTCTTCGGGGTCAACATTCATGTCGACATCGGCGTCATCAAAGTAGACGGCGGTGCTGGGATCAAACCCGGGGGGGCTGTCCTTGAGGGCAAGACCTAGACCGTGCAGCTTGATCTTTATTTCATCAATTGACTTTGCGCCGAAGTTACGAATGTCAAGCAGATCGGCTTCACTGCGGGTGATCAGTTCACCAACAGTGTGAATACCTTCACGCTTGAGGCAGTTGTAAGAACGCACGGTCATGTCAAGCTGCTCAATCGGGGTCGAGAGTTGCTCGGCGACGAATGCATCCGTTGGGCTTGGACCGATATCAATACCTTCGGCGTCAAGATTCATTTCGCGAGCCAGACCAAAGAGTTCGACAAGGGTGGATCCAGCGGATGCAACAGCGTCGCGTGGCAACATGCATGACTTCGTCTCAACGTCAAGGATCAACTTGTCGAAGTCGGTTCGCTGCTCAACACGAGTAGCTTCCACTTTGTAACTGACCTTGAGCACTGGTGAGTAGATCGAGTCAACCGGAATCCGGCCGATCTCCTGATCTGGGTGCTTGTTCATGGTTGACGGAACGTAACCGCGACCACGCTCGACAACAAGTTCGATCTCGAGCTTGCCCTTCTCGTTCAGGGTTGCAATGTGAAGTTCCGGATTGTGAACCTCTACACCTGCAGGTGGCTGGATATCAGCGGCGGTCACACTGCCGCTGCCCTGCTTGCGCAAGTACATGACAACTGGTTCATCGATCTCACTGGAAACAACGAGACCCTTAAGGTTCAGAATTATTTCCGTGACATCTTCTTTGATGCCATCAATTGTGCTGAACTCATGCAAAACTCCATCAATTCGGATGCTGGTAACCGATGCACCCGGGATCGAGGAGAGCAAGGTACGGCGAAGTGAGTTGCCAAGGGTGTAACCAAAACCTGGCTCAAGGGGTTCCAACACGAAACGTGAACGGAACTCGCTGATTGGTTCTTCGGTCAGAATCGGACGCTGACTAATGAGCACTTTTTGTTTCCTTCCAGCGATACCCTCTATTTGATATCGCGTTTCTCGGCTCGATTCGAATGAATCGAGATTGGTTACTACTTGGAGTAAAGCTCAACAATGAGTTGTTCGTTGACCTGAGTGTCAATCGCGGCGCGGGCCGGGATCGAGTGGACGAGAATGCGCATCTTCGATGGCACGACCTCAAGCCAAGCCGGAACGATCTTTTCACCGATCTCGGCGTGAGCCACAATGAAGGGTGTCATTTCCAGCGAACTCGGGCGAACGTCAATGACGTCATTTGGAGAAACCCGAAATGATGGGATGTCTACCTTCTGGCCATTCACCAAAATGTGACCGTGGTTGACCAACTGACGGGCCATGTCGCGGCTTTTTGCAAATCCGGCGCGGTACACGACGTTGTCCAAACGGCTCTCAAGGATCTTGAGCAGGTTCTCGCCGGTCTTACCCGGTTGGCGCTGCGCTTCCTTGTAATAATTGGAGAACTGCTTCTCCAAAACGCCGTACATCCGGGTCGCCTTCTGCTTCTCCCGAAGCTGCAGCAAGTATTCGCTCTCCTTTGACCGGCCACGACCGTGCTGGCCGGGCGGGTAAGGACGCTTCTCGAATGGGCATTTTGGTGACTCGCACTTGGAACCCTTCAGGAACAACTTCATTTTCTCGCGGCGACACCGCTTGCAATCTGCGTCCGTATAACGCGCCATGTTTTTCTCCTATTTTCTAAGTGTTGGTAAGAAGGTCCGCGAATTAAACGCGTCGACGCTTCTTGGGACGGGTTCCATTGAATGGCACTGGCGTTACATCAGAGATCGAGCCGACTTCAAGCCCGGTTGCTTGTAAAGAGCGAATTGCGGTCTCCCGACCTGAACCCGGTCCTTTGACGAGGACGTCAACCTTGCGCATGCCATGTTCCATTGCGCGACGGGCAGCAGATTCAGCGGCCAGCTGCGCGGCGAACGGGGTGGACTTACGACTGCCCTTGAATCCCACCTGGCCGGCTGATGACCAAGCAATAACGGCACCCGTTGGGTCCGTGATGGAAACAATGGTGTTGTTGAACGTGCTCTTAATGTGAGCGTGACCGTGGGCCACATTCTTCTTTTCCTTGCGACGCACTTTCTTTGCGCCGGGACCTTTGGGGGCCATGTGTGATTCCTATTCTGTAGAGGTTTGGGATTCGCAACTACTTGCGAGATCGTTCGCTTAGACCTTCTTCTTACCGGCAACTGTCTTTCGAGGACCCTTGCGCGTACGCGCGTTAGTGTGAGTCCGTTGCCCGTGAACCGGAAGACCCTTGCGGTGACGAATTCCCTGATAGCAACCAATTTCAACCTTGCGGCGAATGTCGGCTGCAACCTCGCGGCGCAGGTCACCTTCTACTTTGAGATGTGCTTCGATCCAGTCGCGCAATGCGAGTGTTTGATCGTCGGTGAGATCCTTTGACTTCATTTCAGGATCGATACCGGTCGCTTCGAGGGCTTTAGCAGCCTGCGAACGGCCAACTCCGTAAACGTAGGTTAGTGCGATTGCCATTCGCTTTTCGCGGGGCAGATCGACACCGATAAGTCGGGCCATGGGCGTACTCTCTTTTCAGTAATTCACGGGGTCGTGTGGTGGGAGAGCCGATCCAGCCCGCCAAGGCTGGTCTTTGGCCCCGTGGCCAAAGGTGTCGTCCGGATCGGGTGATCCGGGGTCGGGTTCTTCCTGTACTTGGTGCCCAGGTTTTCTCTCCCGGTTACACCCCAGTGGCTAAAAGCTCACAAAGAGTTTCGCTTTTTAGCCCTGGCGTTGCTTGTGACGAACGTTTTCGCAAATGACCATGACGCGACCGTGGCGACGGATGACCTTGCACTTGTCGCAGATCTTTTTGACGCTGGGCTGCACCTTCATGGTTACTCTTCCTCGATTTTCTCGTAAAAACGGTTGTTACTTGTAGCGGTAAACAATGCGACCGCGGGTGAGGTCATAGGGTGAAAGCTCGACCACAACTCGGTCATCAGGAAGAATACGAATGTAATGCATCCGCATTTTTCCACTGATATGTGCAAGGACTTTATGTCCGTTGTCTAGCTCAACCCGAAACATTGCATTAGGCAAAGACTCGGTGATCAAACCCTCAAGCTCGATCGCACCATCTTTTTTAGCCATGTACTCCGCTTCCCTATAATTGCAGCCAGAAATGTTCACCACTTCAGCCGTCAGAGTCTACGCAGTCCCTTCCTGGACCGCCCGGGTGGGGGTCTATTGCTTTCCGACCCGCACTAAGGTCAGATGAGGCGTGCTGATGGGCCACATGGCACATCAGACCCCCATCTCAATCTCAGGAATGCTCTGGCTAAGTGCGAGTCACCGATCGGGATGGGGCCTCGCGCACGACTGAGCGACCTCCTTTGCGTCGATTTAGTCCGTGACCTTTCCAACAATGGCATGGCTGGCCCACCAGGTGCTGATCTCCTCATTGCGACTGGCGAATCACGATCAATGTATTGATGCGTTTCTATGACAAATCCAGCGATCATCATGGGATAGGCGGCGAGTGGTTCCACCCCTGATTACCTCTGTTGCCAAAAAGTCCTTAGCGCTGTTCCTGCAGTGTCGGTTCTCGTGACCCGGACGTCACACCCATTGATCTTCATTGCCGGAGTGAGTACGCGAATGTTATCGAGTTTGGGATGCCCGTTGAAGTAGTTAATCCGTTGCGCCGTCGGTGCACACAGAATTGACATGGGCTTTTCCCTACGTCAGAGTCAGCGCATGAATGATTTGGCGATACTTGGTACTTTCGTCCCTGCACCCAATCGCCTCGATCCCATTGCAACATTAATTGCCCAAGGAGAGCATCGGGTTCCTACGCTCCTTCCCATCCGTTATTCACGAATGTCACAGAGTGCGTTCTCTTTTTATCGAGGTAGCGCCGCTCTGATGGCTAATGATTTAGGTCCCAGACCTAACTCCGGATTGCACGTTCAGTTGTGTGGAGACGCACATTTGGGCAACTTTGGGATTTTTGCAACAGCCGATCGCAGAACGATTTTTGATGTCAATGATTTCGATGAAACTTTTCCCGGACCATTCGAATGGGATGTGCAGCGCATGGTGACCAGCTTCGCAATAGCTGCCGCGAATAGATCGGCAGAATGTCAAGAAGACGTTATTCATGCAGGAGCGGAGGCCTATCGACTCTCCATGGCCACGTTTGCAACTTTAACTTTTGTCGACACGTGGTACTTCCGAGTTGACGCAAAAAGTTTGCGGGAAGTCACAAAGAGCGGGGCGCTTTCTGAAAGCGGCATGGCCAGAATGAATAAGGGATTCAACGCCGCGGAAAAACGCGACCAGTGGTCAGCAATTATGAAGTTAACCGTTGAAGTAGATGGCCAACGGCAATTTGTTAACAATCCCCCACTCGTTGTTCGACTATCACTTGGCGAAGGAGTCATGGACTCCATTAACCGCGCCTTCG